>NZ_SGUB01000015.1:0-81767 GCF_005435235.1 Halorubrum sp. GN12_10-3_MGM | reverse complement strand
ACCCCTCACCGCTCATCGCGGGCCTCCGTCGGCTCGCGGCGCGTCGACCCGTCGCCGCCCGCGTACGCCGCGACCGCCCCGTCGTCCAGCGCGTCGAGCAGCGCGGCGGGCCCGTGTGCGTCGACGACCGCCTCGGGGTCGAGTCGCTCGGCGAGCGCGCGGTGACCGGCCGCGGCGCGCGCGGCCGCCTCGTCCGCGTCGACGTACGCCGACAGGGCGTCGTCGACCGCGGCCTCGCGGACGCGCGCGAACCGCTCGGAGTCGGGGTCGACCGGGCCGTCGGCGTGGGTCTCGTCGAACCACTCGACCCAGCGCTCCCGGTCGGTCCACTCGCCCTCGCGCTCGGCCTCGCGGCGGACCCAGTCGACGCCCTCGGCCGCCGCCGGCCACCAGCCGTCGTCGATCCGGGCGTCGGCGACCACCCGCTTGCCGACCCGCGCGCCCCGGCCCGCGGCCGTGACCGCCTGCCGGTCCGCGTCCGACGGAGACGCGACGTACAGCCCCTCGACCGGCGTCTTCCCGTCTCGGTCCGCGTACTCCCGGTCGAAGTCCTCGCGCGTCTCACCGTCGCGATCGCGTGCCTCGAACATCGCGCCGTCCTCGTCGAGCCCGCGGAGGTACTCGCCGTCGTAGCGCGTCGCCGCGACCACCCGGCGGGCGGTGACCGGGTCGCCCTCCTGCGGGGTCACGACGAACCGAGGCGCGTCGCCCTCGGGGGGCTCTCCGGGCCCGCCGTCGGTCGCCCGCTCGACGGTCTCGACGAGGTCGTCGACGACCGCACAGCCCGCCCGCTCGGCCTGCTCGCGCATGAGGTCGGAGAGGGTTCCGACGTCGACGCCGGCCGGGAAGCCGGGGTAGTTCTCGAGGTGCGCGCACCGCGCGAGCGACGACCGGCCGCGGTCGAAGACGGTCACGTCGAGGCCGTCGCGCGCGGCGAACACCGCGGCGGCGCAGCCGGCCGGCCCACAGCCGACCACGACGACGTCGCGGTCGGCGGCCTCGGGCTCGGCGGGACCGCTCATTCGCCCCCTCCGGCGACGATCGAGGCGACCTCGCCGCGGTCGAACAGCTGTTCGTCGGCGGGGATCTCCGGGTAGTCGTCGCCGTGTTCGTACGTCGGCCACTCACCGAACCGCTCCGGGAACAGCTGTTTCGCGGTCATCTCCAGCTGGAACAGGTTCATGATCGGGCCCTGAACCGGATCGCCGGAGGGGTAGAAGCGGTCGTTCGCTATCGCGGAGAGGTCGCCGGCGACCGGGTGGTCCGACAGCTCCTCGCGGACCGCGCCCACGTCGTAGTAAGAGGCGATCCCGTACTGGTGGAGGACGACGTCGGGGTCGACCTCCAGCAGTCGCTCGTGGTCGTATGCCGTCTCGTAGGTGACGTCGTCGCCGGCGAACGCGTCGGGCACGTCGAACGGACGCACGTGCGCGTTCGCGAACCCCGGCTCGTCGGTCCGCGAGGGGTAGTAGGTCCCGTCCATGTAGATGAGCGTCGCGACGGTCGGCCGCTCCTCGGCCGGGGGGAGGTCGCTCCGGATCGTCTCGATCAGGTCCTCGCGGACCGCGTCGAGCGCGGCGAAGCGTTCCGACTCTCGGAACGCGGCGGCGACCCGCTCGCCGATCTCGGGGAGGGTGTAGTACTCGTACCGGTCGCGGTACGCCTCGGGCGGCGCGGCGTGCCGGCGGCTGTAGCTGTTTCCGAACCACGGCCCGACGCGCTCCCGGACCTCGGCCACGTCCTCCTCGTCCCAGCCGTCGAAGGAGGCGAACAGCGCCGGGTCGGCCAGGTGGAGGTCGGAGTCGAGCTCGTAGAGGAGCTCGCGGTCGACCGAGATGCCCCCGCCCGAACCGGAGTTGAGCTGCGTGATCCCCTCGCGATCGAAGGAGACGCCGTCGAGGTTCGCGTAGTAGGCGTCGAGCGTGTTCCCGCCCGCGTCGGCGTCGAACCCGAGAGAGTTCACCGCCCCGCCGTGGCCGAGCGCCACGGCGAGGTCGGCGTACAGCAGGCTGTACACCGACACGCTCTCGGGGACCGCGTCGAACTCGACCTCGCCCACCGGGGCCATCGCGGCCGTGTACGTGTCCGGCGAGTCGCCGCCGGAGCCTCCGTCCGCGGAACCGGCCTCATTCTCGGACCCGCTCGGCGTCGTCTCCCTCCCGCTACACCCGGCGAGGAGCCCCGCGCCGGCGACGGCGCCGCAGTACCTGATCGCGTCGCGTCGCGTGCCGGTGAGTCGGTCCGCGTCTGGTTGCATACGATTTAGGCCACCCTAAAGGATTAAAGCGGTTTCGAATCTTAGGTATGCCTAAAACCTCCCCAGACGGTCGGCGAGACCCTGCGGACCGGTGCGGACGTGACGAACGGCAGCCGAGCGGGACGAACCGCGGCCAAACCGGATTTCGTATCGCGCTATCCGCTTTATTCGGCGCCGAACGACCGCACGCTCTCGAACGAGCCGTCGGCGATAGCGGCGGCGATGCCCTCGATGTCGGCCTCTCGCGGCACCTCGTGCGGGTACTTCCGACCGAAGTACCGGACGAGGTTCTCCACGTCGCGTTCGAGGAACTCCCGCGCGTTCTCGTGGTCGACGGGCACCGCCTGCGGCCAGTCGAAGATGGTGATCCCGCTCTCGGCGACCGCGACGTTGTGCTCGGAGGCGTCGGCGTGGATCCAGCCGAGTTCGTGGGCGGTCGCGAGTTCGCGGCAGATCAGATCGAGGACGCCGACCGCCTGCTCGGGGTCGAGCTTCGCGCGCGAAAGTTCGACGCCCGCGAACTTCTCCATCACGATGGCGTGTCGGTTGTGGTCGACCGGCCGGGGGACGGAGACGTCCGGATACAGCGACTCCATCGCCTCGTACTCCCGCTCGGCCGCCTTGCGCGCGGTGTACAGCCACGAGACGTGGTCCCGGTCGGCGGTGTACTCGCGCTCGCGGTTCACCTCGCGGAAGTTGGTGTACCCCTCGCGGTGGTACTTCAGGGCGAGCGGCCGGAACGACTGCGCCTCGTACACGTCGCCCTCCTTGCCGAGCCCGAGCGGCGACCCCACGCCGTCTATCGTCTCCCGCTCCGCGAACGTCCGGAGCGCCAGGGCGTCGTACCCCTCGAAGGTGAGCTGGTACCCCTCGTACTGGATCGTCTTCCGCTCGATCAGCTCGCGGTCGAGGCAGCGGTCGATGCGGTAGTCGACCTCCTCGCGCGTCAGGTCGGCGTAGTCCGGGAGCTTGTCGCGACGGACCCACTCCGAGAAGCGCATCCCCTGCTCGACGCCCGAGAGGAGGTAGAAGTCCTCGGGGTCGAGGTCGGCCATGTCGCCGGCGACGTTTCGCACCATACGCGCCCCTACTCCGGCGATTCGTAAAAGGGGCGCGCGTTCGACGACATCCACTGGTATAGCGTATATCGCGATATCGAATTTCGTTCGGGCCGACCGCTGGGCCGAGCGCAACCGCTTTCGGAGCGGCGGCCGACGGTGTCGACATGACCGCGCCCGCCGTCGACTGGCGGCTGATCCGCGAGGAGACCCGCCCCGGCCCAATGCAGATGGCGTTAGACGAGGTTGCCGCCGAGACCGCCGCGGCCGGCGGCCCCGCCACGCTCCGCACCTACCGCTGGGAGCCGAGCTGTCTCACCCTCGGCCGCCACCAAGACCCGGAGACGGTCGACTGGAGATTCTGCGAGCGCGAGGGGATCGACGCAACGCGCCGGCAGACCGGCGGCGGCGGCATCTACCACGACGAAACGGGTGATGTCGCCTACTCTATCGCGGTCCCCGCGGAGACGGTGCCGGGCGAACTGCTCGACTGCTACCACCTTCTTTGCGAGCCGGTCCTCGACGCCTTCGACCGGCTCGGCGTCGACGCGGACTACGTCGACGAGTCGATGCCGGAACTGTATCACCCCGCCTGCTACCTCCGCGAGCTCCACCCGGCACACGACGTGGTGGCCCCGGGACCGGAGGGCGACGAGCTCCGCAAGATCGCCGGCAACGCGCAGTACCGCAAGCGGGAGGCGGTGATCCAGCACGGGTCGTTGACCTTCTCGGTCGACGCGCCCCGCCACCTCGGCGTCTTCGCCGATCCGTCGGTGACTCCCGAGGCGTTCCGAGACCGGGTCGTCGGGATGGACGAACTGGTCGATGTCGACCGCGCGGCCGCGGTGGCGACCGTCGAGGCGGCGCTGGCCGACTGGGCGGACGCGACTCCGGGAGCGACGGTCGACGCGGACGGGTCGTGGACCGACGACGAACTGGAGCGGGCCGAGGAAATCGCCGCGGAGAAGTACCGGAACGAGGAATGGGCCCGGACGCGACCCGGGGGCGGCGCGTAAGATGCGGAAAGCGGGGAGCGGCGGCAAGACGTGGAAAGCGGGAAGCGGCGGTAAGACGTGGAAATCGGGGAGCGGCGGCGGGTGACGGCGGGGACGACCGCGAACGACCGCGGACCGCCCGGTTCCGAAGGGGCTTTTTCGACCGCCCCCGTGTGATCGGTATGAGTCTCAAGGTCGGCGCGCACGTCTCCATCGCCGGCGGCGTGGACAACGCCGTGGCGAACCAGGTCGAGGTCGGCGGCAACTGTGGACAGATCTTCACCCACTCGCCGCAGGTGTGGCAGGATCCGGACATCGGCGACGAGGAGGCCGAACGGTTCCGCGAGGGGACCGAACGCGACTTGGAGGGGCCGTGGGTGATCCACACCTCCTACCTCGTGAACCTCTGTACGCCGAAGGAGGGGCTCCGTGAGAAGTCGCTCGACTCGATGCAAAAAGAGGTCGACGCGGCCGACAAGCTGGGCATCCCGTACGTGAACGTCCACCTCGGCGCGCACACGGGGGCCGGCGTCGAGGGCGGCCTCGATAACGCCGCGTCGGTGATAGACGACCTCGACGTGCCCGACGGCGTGACGATCCTGATCGAGAGCGACGCGGGCGCGGGAACGAAACTCGGCGGCGAGTTCGAGCACCTCGCGGGGGTCATCGACCGCACCGAGACCGACATCGATGTCTGCGTCGACACCGCACACGCGTTCGCGGCGGGCTACGACCTCTCGACGCCCGAGGCGGTCGACCAGACGATCGGCGAGTTCGACGACGTGGTCGGGTTAGAACACTTGGAGTACGTCCACCTCAACGACTCGAAACACGAGTGCGGCACCAACAAGGACGAACACGCCCACATCGGCGAGGGGCACATCGGCGAGGCGGGGATGGAGCGGTTCCTCAACCACCCCGACCTGACGGACGTGCCGCTCGCGCTGGAGACGCCGACCGAGGACGGAAAGAGCTTCGCGTGGAACATCGACCGAGTGCGCGAACTCCGGCGCGACTGAGGCACCGCGACCGAGACGCCGCCGTCTCCGCGGACGCCGTCCGTCCGACGCAGTTTTAAGTTATCTCGCGGGCGATCCGCGGGCATGTCCACCACGAGAGCGCTGCTGGTCGGCCGTCGCCGCGGCCGCGCGGTCGGACTGGTGGTCGGATTCGCCGGGGTCGTGGCCCTCGTGCTCGTCGCCGCCTTCGTCGCCGAGTCGGTCGGCGCGACGACGGCGGCCGCGATGACCGACCGGCTCCTCCCGCCGTTAGTGTTCTACGCGCCCGGGCCGCTGGCCGCCGCCGGGGCGTACGCGCGCTGCGGGGGGCCGGCCTGTCTGACCGTCGGCGTCGTGCCGGCGGTCGTCCTCGGGGGGTTCGTCCTCGTCGGGACGCTGGTCGGCGTCCCCGGCGTCAACGGCGGGAACCCGGCGCTCGGCGACGTGACGGTGAGCTTCGCCGCGATCGGGCTGAGCAGCGCGTTTGTCGGCTACTGCGCCGGGGTGACCGCCGTCCTCGCCGCCGACATGCTGGGATTCGGCGGCCACGGCAGCGGAGGGGAGACGGACGGCGGCGAGGGGGACGCCGACGAGGCGTGACGGCCCGACCGGGAATCGAGCGGCGGTCGATCTCCGGACGTTTATTTTCGCCCGCGCCGAAGCGGGGGCGTGCGACGCTTCTCCGCCGAGTACCTCGAACACACCCGCCGCGGGATGTGGGAGGACGGCCGCGACGCGCTCGCCGACTTGGAGCTATCGAGCCGCGAGCGCGTCCTCGATGTCGGCTGCGGTACCGGAGAGCTGACCCGCGTGCTGGCCGCGGAGACGGACGCGGACGTACTCGGCGTCGACGCGGACCGAGAGCTCCTCTCGGTCGCCCGCGAGGAGAGCGACGGCCGGACTGGCTACCTCGCGGGCGACGCCACGCGGCTCCCGGTCGATGACGACGCGGTCGACCTGGCCGCCTGTCAGGCCCTGCTGATCAACCTCCCGGACCCGACCGCCGCGGTCCGAGAGCTCGCCCGCGTCTCCGGGGACCTCGTCGCCGCGGTCGAGCCGGACAACGCCGACGTGCGGGTGGCCTCGACGGTCGACGCCGAGGAGCGACTGGAGCGCGAGGCCCGCGAGGCGTACGTCGACGGGGTGGACACCGACGTGGCGCTCGGCGACCGGGTCCGCGAGGCGTTCGACGCGACGGGACTCGTCGACGTGCGCACTCGGCGCTACGTCCACGAGAAGCGGACCGAGCCGCCGTACGCCGAGGCCGCGCTGCGGTCGGCGGCGCGGAAGGCCTCCGGCGCGGGGCTGGCCGACCACCGCGACGAGTTGGTGGCCGCGACCTCCGAGCGCGCGTACGACGACCTCCGCGGGCGCTGGCGCGAGATGGGCCGCGAGGTCGTCGACGCCATCGGCGCCGCGGAGTACGAACGCGTCGAGTACGTCCCGTTCGACGTGACGGTCGGACGAGTGAGCTGAGAGAAAGAGGAAACCAGAACCGACGCCGACGGGCGGTTGTTTATAAGTCAGAGAGGCTGATTCCGAATTTGATAGATAAATGAACGGTAGCAGATCGGCGGCCGACACCGCCAAAGCCCCAGCCGTCCGGGTATAAATGACTGGTTGTAGATCGGCGGCGAACTCCTCCAAAGCCCCAGCCGCGAGGGCTCGCGCGGCTCGTTGCGCTCCTCGCTCGCGCGGCTCGTCGCGCTCCTCGCTCGCGTTACTCGCTGCGGTGCGTACTGCGCCGTGCTTCGCCCTCGCGACTGCCACTTTGAGTCCCGCCCCGCACCGCGCCTCACGCCTCCCCAGCCTCGTCGGCCGGCCTCCGCTTCGCTCCGGCCGGCCGACTCCCTCGCGCGTGCTGTCTCGCGGCCGCCGAGGGCGGCCGCTCGGAGGCGCGCGCCACCGCACCGGGTTCGATTTATAAATAGCGTCGCGGTGCGTCCGCCTTACACCATGTCGCCGCGAACCGAGGCGCCCTCCTGCTCTGTGCGCTGTCGTTTCAACACGTCCGCGGCCTCGGTCGCGGCCTCCTCGTCGGCGCCGAGCATCCCGAGCGCGGCGGGTAGCGTCGGCATCGCGAGCGAGGCCTCGCGGAGGCGGTCGAAGGCCTCGTCGTCGCGCTCGCCGTCGACCCACAGGCAGACCCCGCGGGGGTCGAGCACCTCCTCGTAGGCGTCCCGGGCGAGCGCGCCCTTCAGGCGCTGCCGGACGTTGTCCTCGAAGCCCGCGTTACACACCTCCAGGTGGATCGGCTCGTCGTCGTCAAGGAGTTCGGCCGCGAGGCACTTCTCGGGTGCGGCGTACCCGTTGTCGCTCGTCCGCACGCGGTCCGGGTGCGCCTCGGCCCACTCGGCGTCGACGGTGGTGCCGACGCCCTTCACGCCGTACTCGGCCTCGAACGCCGCGGCCGCGTCGCCGTCGCCGCCCATGATCACGTCCTTGGTGAGATAGACGTCGAGCCGGTCGACCGGGTCGAGTCCGAGCGCCACGTCGCCGAACGCCCACACCTCGCGGACGGGCACCGGCATCGGTTCGCCCGCGACGCGGTCGACGAGCGACTCCAGACGGTCGACGGCCCCTTCGCGTTCCATTGGCGACGACTACGCGTCGGGCGGGCAAACCGGTTACGCTCGGCGGGGCGGTCAGATCTCGTCGAGCCGCGCCGCCACGTCGTCCCAGTGCCCCCCTTTCCAGAACCACTGGCCGCACTCGGTGCAGCGCCACCCCGGGCGCTCCGACCCTACGTCGTCCGGGACGTACTCCGGACGGTCGGCCGACGGGTCGCCGACTTCGAGCGAGTCGACGCGCTCGACGGGCCCGTTACACGAGCCGCACCGCGTCGGCTCGTCGGCGAGTTCGACGCGGAGACCGGCGGCGGCGAGTTCCCGGAGCTGGTCGAGCACGTCGCGCTCGGCGAGGAGGACGGCGTCGACGGCGGGGTCGCCGCGGGGGGCGCGGTCCGCGAGGTCGCGGTCCCGAGTGAGGAGGACGCGGTCCTCGGCGGCCGCGACCTCGCGGAGCCGGTCGTCGGCCTCGATCCCCCGGTCGAGCGCGTAGGCGGCGTCGTACCCGCAGAGCCGGAGGTAGGTGGCGAGCTTCCCGCACATCACGTCGAGCAGGACCGGCGGGCGGTCGGCGGCCGAGGGGGCGCTCCCGTCCCGGTCCGTCATCTACAGCAGGAACGACCGGAGCCCGTCGAGCGAGCGCGCGTTGAGCACGTCGGCGGCCCGCGCCCACCCCCGCCGCGCGGTGTGGACGCCGTACCGCGCGTTGTCGAGTTCGCGCGGGGCGTGCGCGTCGGTGTTGACGGCGATCGTCGCGCCCGCCTCGACCGCGGCCCGGACGAACTCGCCGTCGGCGTCGAGCCGGGCGGGGTTCGCGTTCACCTCGATGGCGGTGCCCGACGCGGACGCCGCCTCGGCGACCGCCTCCACGTCCGGGTCGAGCCCCGGTCGCTCGTTGATCAACCGGCCGGTCGGGTGGCCGAGCACGTCGACGTGAGGGTGCTCGACCGCCCGGACCAGTCGCTCGGTGGCCGCCTCGGCGTCCTGCCCGAGCGCGGCGTGCGGCGACGCGACGACCAGGTCGAGGGCGGCGAGCGTCTCGTCGTCGGTTGAGAGGTCGCCGCCGGCGTCGATGTTCGCCTCGATCCCGTGGAGGAGCGGGATATCGACTTCGTCGGCCGCCTCGGCGACCGCCGCGGCCTGCGCCTCGATGTCGGACTCGCCGAGCCCGACGCCGCCCACCATTCCCGGTCCGGTCGCGTGGTCGGTGACGACGTGGTAGTCGTAGCCGCGTTCTTCGGCCGCCGCGGCCATCTCGGCGATCGAGAAACCGCCGTCGGACCAGTCGGTGTGGGTGTGGAGGTCGCCGCGGAGCTCGTCCGGCCCGACGAGCGGCGGCAGGCGACCCTCGGCGGCGGCCTCGACCTCGCCGCGGTCCTCCCGGAGCTCCGGCGGGACCGGGTCCATGTCGAGCGCGCGGTAGACCTCGTCCTCGCTCTCCCCCGCGATGCGCTCGCCGGCACGCGTCGCGTCGGCCTCCGCGTCGTCCGCGGCGGCTCCGTCGGCCGCCTCGCCTTCCGCGTCGTCGTCGGCCGCCTCGCCCTCCGCGTCGCTCACGTCGAAGAGCCCGTACTCGTTCAGCTTGCGCCCGCGGTCGATCGCGCGGTTGCGGACGGCGACGTTATGTGCCCGCGACCCGGTGAAGTACTGGAGCGCGGCGCCGAACTCGTCGGGGTCGACGATCCGGAGGTCGACGCGGGTGCCGTCCGCGCGCACGCTCGCCTTCCCGGTGCCCGCCTCGATCGTCGCGTCCGCGGCCTCCCAGTGGGTGAACGCCTCGACGATTGGATCGCGCTCCTCGCTGGCGACGAGCAGGTCGATGTCCCCGATCGTCGGCTTCCACCGCCGGATCGAGCCGCACACCTCGACCGACTCGACGGCGTCGCGGTCGGCGAGGTACGCGAGCGCGTCGTCCGCGACCGGCCGGGCGTCGCCGAGGCGGGTCCGCTCGCGGGCCTCGCGCGCGAACGGGATGTTGTCGAGGATGTTCTCCTCCGTCTTGGCCCCGAAGCCGGAGACCTCCCGGATCTCCTCCGCCTCGGCGGCGGTCTCCAGCTTGTCGAGGTCGCTGATCCCGAGCGCGTCGTACAGCGAGCCGACCGTCTTCGGCCCGACGCCCTCCACCGCGGTCAGCCCGGCCATGTCGACGGGCAGCTCCTCGCGGAGCTCGGTTAATTCTCCGATCTCGCCGGTCTCGACGTACTCGACGATCTTCGCGGCGATGGCGTCGCCGACGCGGTCGATCTCGGTGACCGCGTCCTCGCCGTCGGCCGCGAGCCCCTCGATCGGCGCCGGGTGGTCGCGGACGTTCTCGGCCGCCCGTCGGTAGGCGGTCGGTTTGTACTCGACGCCCGTCGCCTCGAGGAGGTCGGCGAACTCCTCCAACCGCGTCGCGACCTCGTCGTTCCGGCTCATCACGCGACCGTTCGGCGGGACGGCACTTATACCGCCGGGCGAACGCCCGCGATCGGCGCCGTCCGCGGGCCACGTCGACCGGTCGCTTATTCCGACCGAGACCGAACCCGGTAGTATGTCGAGCGACCACGGCGGCGCCGACGGCACGGCGGACCGAAACGTCCTCGGGGGCGAACTGGCCCCCTGCGGCCGCGACCCGACGACCGGCTACCTGCGGGACGGACACTGTCGCGACGTGGACGGCGACGCCGGCGAGCACACGCTCTGTGCGGTCGTCACGGCCGAGTTCCTTCGGTACAGCCGCGACCGCGGCAACGACCTGATCACGCCCCGCCCCGAGTTCGAGTTCCCCGGGCTGGAGCCGGGCGACCGCTGGTGCCTCTGCGTCGGCCGGTGGCTGGAGGCCGCCGAGGCGGGCGTCGCCCCGCCGGTCGTCCTCGAGGCGACGGACGAGTCCGTGCTGCGCGCGGTCGATCCCGACCGACTCCGCGAGCACGAGTTCGACCCGGCGGCGTTCGATCCCGGAACGCTCGACTGAGGTGGGCGCGCGCCGGGGCGGCGTTCGGAGGCGACCCCGGAGGCTTTTTCGCCCCGGCCCGGGACTCCGAGACATGGCCGAGACGGGCGACGCGCCGGACGACAGCGTCCGCGAGCGCGCCGATCGGAGCCGCGTCGCGCTGTGGCTCCTGCTCGACGCCGACCGACGGCTCGTCACGGCCGTCATCCTCTCGCTCGTCTTCCTCGGACTGGTGGCGGCCGGGGCCGTCCTGCCCGGCGCCGCCGAGACCCTCCGCCGCGGCGACTCCGTCGACACGCTGTTCCAAGGGCTCCTCACGGCCACGATCACCGGCGTCACGCTCGTGCTCACGCTGAACCAGCTCGTGCTCTCACAGGAGCTCGGCGCCGTCGGCGACCAGCGCGAGCGCATGGACGGCGCGATGGCGTTCCGGGACGACGCGGCGGCCGTCCTCGGCGAGCCGGTCAGCCCCGCCGAGCCGGCGGCGTTCCTCGGCGCGCTCGTCCGGACGGCGAGCGACCGCGCGACCGCCCTCCGCGAGGCCGTCTCCGGGACGACCGACGCGGAGTTGGCCCGGGCGACCGACGACCTGACCGACGCCGTCGCGGAGAACGCGGCCCGGACGACGGACGGGCTCGACGGGGCTCAGTTCGGCGCGTTCGAGGTGATATCGGCGGTCCTCGACTTCAATTACTCGTGGAAGCTGTTCGCGGCCCGGCGGCTCCGCGAGCGCCACGGCGAGGCGCTGAACGAGACCGCGGCGGCGGCGCTCGACGACCTGATCGAGACGCTGCGGCTGTTCGGCCCCGCCCGCGAACACTTCAAGACGCTGTACTTCCAGTGGGAGCTGATCGACCTCTCGCGGCGGATGCTCGTGTCCGCCGTCCCGGCGCTGCTGACGGCGGCGGCGATGGTCGCCTTCTTCGACGCCGAGCGCTACGCCGGGTCTATCCTCGGCGTCGAGGCCGTCGCGTTCTGGGTGGCGCTCGCAGCCGCCGTCTCGCTCGTCCCGTTCGCGCTGCTTTTAGCCTACATCCTCCGGATCGCGACGGTGACGAAGCGCACCCTCTCAGTCGGCCCGTTCATCCTGCGCGAGACCGACGGCGAGGCGTGAGCGGCCGTCACTCCCTCGACTCGGTCAGCCAGAGCCCGGCTGCGACGGCCGCCGCGACCCCCATCGACACGGCCAGCAGCGCGAACGCCGGGCGGAACCCGGCGGCGTCGGCCACGACGCCGACCGCGCTCGGCGCGAGCGCGCCGGCCCCCATGAGCAGCGTCCGGACCACGCCGAGGCCGCCGCCGGCGAGCCGCTCGGGGAGCAGCTCCATCAGGTAGGCGCCCCGGACCGGGCGGAAGCCGTGCGACCCGAGGCCGAAGGCGGCGACGACCGCGCCGGCCGCGAGCGCGCCGCCGCCGAGCGCGGGGAGCGAGACGAGGGCGACGAGCGTCGCGGCCGCCAGCCCGAGCGTGGCGACCATCACGGGGAAGCGGCCGACGCGGTCAGAGAGATCGCCGGTGACGAGCTGGACGAGCGTCATCGCGAACACGAGCGAGTACAGCAGGCTCGCCGTCGGGCTCGCGAGCTCGACCGCCTCGGAGAGGTACAGCGGCAGGAACGCGACGAGGCCGTTGTAGGCGAACGAGAAGCCGACCGTCACGAGGACGAACGCCGCGAACCGGGCGTCCCCGAACAGCCGGAGGTAGTCGCGCGCCCCCGGATCGCCGCCGTCGTCGCCCTCGTCCGCCGCCCCCGTCGCCGCCGGGGATCCGGCGAGCCGGACCGCGGCGACGGCCGCGAGCGCGACGGCGAGCGTCCCGGTGAGCAGGAAGGGGGCGCGCCAGTCGGCGCCGGGCAGGCGCGCGAGGACGGCCGCGAGCGCGGGCGGCGCCGAGAGGACGGCGACGACGACCGCGGGCGCGGCGACCCCGCCCATCGCGCCGAGCGTGTCGTGCGCGCCGAGCATCCGCCCGGTGCGAGCGGGGTACACGCGGGCGATCAGCCGCACCGAGACGGTCTTGTGGACGCCCGTCCCCGCGCCGATGACGAGCATCGCGGCCACCAGCGCGGCGAAGGGGGCGTCGACCACCAACGCGAGCGACCCCGCGCCCGCGACGAGCGCGCCGGCGACGATCACCCGTACCGGACCCACCCGGTCCGCGACCGCACCGCTCGGGAACTGTAACAGCGCGTACACGATCATGAAGCCGGTGAACGCGGTCCCGACGGTCGCGTTGCTCACGCCGTAGGCGCCCCGGATCGACTCGAACAGCGGCGGGAAGAGGTACCGGACGAACTTCCCGAGGAACCAGACGAGCGAGACGAGGAGGAGGGCGTCGTACTCGCCGATTCGACGGGAGCGCATCGGGCGTTCTTGCCCGGTCGACGGCATAAAAGGTCTGAAGCGTCGGGCGGCCCGCGGTCGCGCGGCGTGTGGGCTCCCGTCGCCGCGTTGCGTTCTCTGTACTCGTGCCGCGTTACCTGCCGCCGCGATGGCGAACGCCGGCGCGGGCGCTATCCGCCACCGCCGCCGTACGACCCCTTCTGCGCCTCTAGCTCGCCCTCGCGACGGCCGTCGGCCTCGTCGGCGTCCGACGGCGGTTCGGCGTCTCCCGTCGACCGGCGGACCGCGAGCACCCACCCGAGGCCGTACGCCGCCGTCCCGCAGGCGACGCCGCCAGCCGTCCCGAGGGCGGACGCCCCGGCGAGCCCCGAGAGGACGGCCACCGCCGGACCGCCGAGGAGGGCGTATCCGAGGTTGTCGGTCACCACGTCGCGCACGGTCACGCCGGCCTCAACTCGCCCCCGTCAGAAGTGTTTTGTCGTCGCCCCGACCGGGCGGAGCGGACAGCCGCACGGGAACCGCCTCGCGGCGCCGCTCAGAACGGGCCCTTGCCGCCGCCCATCATGTCGCCGAGGCCGCCGCCCTCGCCGCCCATCTTCTTCATCATGCGCTGCATGTCACCCTCGCCCATCCCTTGGAACTGGCTGATCGTCTGTTCCATCATCGAGTGCTGTTCGAGCAGCTGCCGGACCGTCTCCTCGTCGGTGCCCGAGCCGCGGGCGATGCGCTCCGTGCGCGACTGGCCGACGACGCGCGGGTTCTCGAGCTCCTCCTCCGTCATCGAGTCCATGATGCGCTCGAAGCGGCGCATCCGGTCTTGGGTGACGTCCATCGCGTCGTCCGGGAGCTCGTCCATCATCCCGCCGCCGAGCCCCGGGATCATGTCCATCACCTGGTCGAGCGGCCCCATCTTGTTCATCGCGTCCATCTGCCGTTTCATGTCCTTCAGGGTGAACTCGCCCTGAAGCATGTCCTCGGGGTCCCAGTCTTCGTCCTCCTCCTGGGTCTCCTGCATCGCGCGCTCGACGCGCTCGGAGAGCTGCTTCAGGTCGCCCATGCCGAGCAGCCGGGAGATGAACCCCGACGGCTCGAACCGCTCGATGTCCTGGACCGTCTCGCCGGTCCCGAGGAAGGCGATCGAGGAGTCGGTCTCGTTGACCGCGGTCAGCGCGCCCCCGCCCTTCGCGGTCCCGTCGAGCTTGGTGATCACGACGCCCTCGATGCCGATCGACTCCTCGAACTGTCGGGCCTGCTCCTTCGCGCCCTGCCCGATCGCGGCGTCCAAGACGAGCAGCGAGCGGTCGGGGTCGACGACGCCTTCGATCTCCTCGATCTCCGCGATGAGGTCGTCTTCGAGCGCGTGCCGCCCCGCCGTGTCGACGATGTGAACGTCCGCGTCGGCCGTCTCTTCGAGGCCGGTGCGGGCGATGTCGACCGGGTCGTCGTTGTCGGGGTTCCCGTAGAAGTCGACCTCCGCGCGCTCGCACATCTGCTTCGCCTGGTCGTACGCGCCCGGCCGGAAGGTGTCGGTCTGGACGACCGCGGGCCGGAGCCCCTTCTTCGAGAACCACCACGCCATCTTCGCCGCGGAGGTCGTCTTCCCCGACCCCTGGAGGCCGGCGAGGAGGATCGTCTGGTTTTCTAAGGGGAGCTCGGTCGAGTCGCCGACCAACTCGACCATCTCCTCGTAGACGATCTTGAGGACGTGGTCCTTCGCCGTGGTGCCGCCCGGCGGCTCCTCTTCGAGCGCGCGGGACTTGATCGAGTCCGACAGCTCCATCACGAGGGAGACGTCGACGTCGGCGGACAGCAGGGAGCGCTGGATCTCCTTGACGATCTCCTCGACGTCGCTCTCGGAGAGTCGGGACTTCCCCTGGAGCTTGTCGAGGCTGCTCCGCAGGGACGTGCCGAGGTCGTCGAGTACCATTTGCCGGAGCTAGGCGGGCGACGCGGTAAAGCTTTGTTCGTCGGCGGGCGCTGCGAGGAGGCCGCGTCGAGGGCGGCGACTGGGACCTCGACGGGAGAGAGCGGCTTCGAGAGACGGCGGTGTACCGGTCGTCGCGATCGGACGGGACGGGGAGATACAACTGTGCGAGGGGTTCCACCGGGCGGCGGTCGCGTCCGTGTTCGAACTCGACGAGATTACGGTGAACGTCCTGTGTCGCCACGAGGAGCGGCAACGGATCCGGGACCGGATCGCCTCCGATCCGTCCGCGGCCCGGAGTCAAGAACCGCCGATCGAACCCCGCGAACACCCGGACTTGCGGGACCTCTTTCCGGACGAAACCCGGTAACCGATCACGCGGGAGACCCGGTCAGCGACGGGAAGTACGTCGAGTAGAACTCCTCGTCGAAGCTGACCAGTCCGTCGCAGTCGACTGCGGCGTGCGCGCCGATGAGGAAATCGGCGGCGACGTGCTGGCGCGGTGAGAGCGACTCGCCGCACGCCTCGCAGTCGACGGACCGCTTCTCACCGCACGCGGGACACTGGATTCCGTCCGGACGGCGGTCCACGTATTCCCGGAACCGCTCGCCCGCGGCGAAGCGCGCCTCGCGCGAGGGTTCGGTCACGTCGACGCTGAAGTCCGCGAGAAAGCGATCGAGGTCGGCGGCCGATGCGAAGCGGCCGTCGGCCGCGAGTTCGGCGTAGACGACGGGCGCGGCAACGACCGCTCCGTCTCGATACGCGCGCCTGAGCGCCGCCTCGCTTGCGTCAGCGCGTTCGTCGTCGTACAGCAGCCCGAGGAACGCGTGCGTGTCGACCGCCGTCGTCACGGGTCGGCACCCGTCGCCCCGCCGTCGGAACCCTCGTCGATTTCTGGTGGGCCATCGACCTCTCGCGGGTACTCGCCGCGGAGTCGACGCATCCGCTCCGGCATCGTCTCGTTGCTGTCGGCGCTTCCGCGATGCTTCTCGAAGGGGTCGTCGCCGTCTTCTGTGGTCGGCGCCCGCTTCTGGAGCCGATACTCGGATCCGAGGCGCCCTCAGTCGTCAACGAGCCGCGCGCCCGCGGCGTCGATCCGGCACGCCTCGGGGTCGTAGCCCGCGTCGGAGAGCCCGGTGCCGAGCGCGAAGACGGTGCGGCCGAGCATCGCCATCGCGGCCTCGCCGCCGGCCGCGTCGACCGCGTCGATCGCCTCGGCCACCTCGGGAACGAGGAGATCAGCCTCGCCGGCGAATCCGCGGGCCGCGTCCATCAGCGTCGGGAGCCGCGGGTCCGCCCGAAGCCGGTCGAGCGCGTCCTCGCCGGCCGCCGAGAGGGCGTCCGTGTCGCCGCCGAGTACCTCCTCGGTCGACAGCTCGCCGAACGTGACGTACTCGACGCGCGCGCTCGCCGGCACACCGTCGAGCTCGCCGACGCCCGGCGCGCCGGGTTCGAGCCGGACCGGGACCCCGCCGCGCGCCTGCGCGACCACGTCGCCGAGGCCGGTCCCGCGGTCGACCTCCGCGGCGTGGGCGACGCGGACGAGCTCGTTCTCGGAGCGCCCCCGGTCGAACGCGTCGTTCGCCGCGAGCGCGGCCCCGAGCGCCGCGGCGCCCGAGACGCCGAAGCCCGCGCCGATCGGGAGGTCGGTCTCGACCGCCACGTCGGCGGCGGTCGCGTCCAGTTCGGCGAGCACGTCGTCGACCGCGCCGATCGAACCGACCTCGCCGTCGATGGTCGTCTCCCCAGCGGCGGCGTCGTCCGCCACCGTGTCCCCGTCGTCCGCCGCCGACACTCGGACCGTCACGCCGTCGGTGAGCGTCACGCCCGCGCCGCGCGACCCGGCGACAGTCGGGTCGTCGTCGCGGTGCGCGCTGAAGAAGGCGGTGACGTGACCCGGGACGAACGCGGTCGCCCGCTGGCTGCTCATGTCGCGGCCGACGACCGGGCCGCGATTAACGGTTGTTATCCGCGACGGGATTCCCGGGACGTCCGCGCGACGAGAGCGACCGCCCGGCCGCGGTCGCTCGGTGCGACACCGCAGGCCTAAGTACGGGCCGATCGAACCCGGGCCGTATGCGAAGCCAGTTGCGTCCCGTCCTCGCCGCCGTGCTCGCGCTGGTCCTCCCGGGGCTCGGCCACCTCTCGCTGCGCCGGTGGGGCCGGGCGCTGCTGTGGCACCTGACGATCATCGGCGGCGGCGTCGCGCTGTTTGCCCTGTACGACGTCGAACCGGTCGACCCTCTCGCCGACCCCGCGGCGGTGTCGGCCGCGGTCCCCCCGGACGTGGCGCTGCCGATCGCGCTCCTGTCGCTGCTGTCGGCGCTCGACGCGTACCTCGTCGGCCGGACCGTCGTCGCGGAGCGCGAGCGCGCCGCCACCGCCGAGGCGATGCGGCGTCAGGTCGAGCGCGCCGACGGCGACGACGGGGCGGGAGCCGGTCACGCCGCGGCGGTCGCGGCCGTGAGCGGCGGGGACGGCGAGGCCGTCGACGTGACCTGTCCCAACTGCGGCAAGGAGATCGACGCCGACCTCGAATTCTGTCACTGGTGTACCGAGCCGCTCCCGTGGGCAGAGTCGGACTGAGTCGACGGGGCGGTGCGGAGCGCGGCGGTCGTCGGAGACGCGGACCGACCCACCGCTACCGAGGGAGTAATACCGGTCCGGTCCTGGCCTCGTACCGACGGATGACGGGTGAGACGTAGTCGATGATCGAGCAACTCCCGGTCGAGTTCCTCCGGCTCCTCGGCGTCGTCCTCGCCGCCGTGGTCGCCGCGTTCGCCGCGCTGCTACCGGCGTGTGTCGGCCGCGATCGAGTCCGGAGCGTCCTCGCGGACCGCGAACTGCTCCGCGAGCGCGCGCGCAGAATCGCGCCGTACGTCGGCGGACTCGCGCTCGTGCTCGCCGTCAACAAGGGCCTGCTTCGACGGCTGGAAGCGTTCTCGTTCGAGTACGGCTACCGCGCGACGACCGCCATCTACGCTGTGGAGGGCGACCTCGTGGCCGCGATACAGGACGCGATCCCGCGGGCCGCGGTGTACTACTTCGGACCGATATACGTCGTCGGCTACGTCGTGTTGCTCTCGTTCCCGCTCGTGGCGTACGCGTTCGCCCGGAATCTGCGACCGCTGAAGCGACTGATCGCGGCGTACGCGGTCAACTACGCGTTCGCGATCGCCTGCTACGCCGGGGTCGTCGCGTACGGTCCGCGCAGCTACCGCGACGTGCCCGGTGCCGACCAGAGCGCCGCGAGCGTCGAGCCGCTCCTCCTCGACTGGTTCCGCGGCGTGACGCGGCTGACGGCGCGAGTGAACGTCGAGACGAACGTCTTCCCCTCGCTTCACACCGCGCTGTCGGTGACGGTGCTGCTCGCGGCCGTCTTTACCCACGAGGAGTTCCCGCGGTGGACGCCAGTGGCCGCGTTCCTCACCGCGAGCATCGTGGTGGCGACGATGTTCCTCGGGATCCACTGGGCGACCGACGTGGTCGCCGGGACCGCACTCGCCGCCGGCAGCGTCGCGCTCGCGAACCGCGTCGTCGACTGAGCGGCCGCACACGGTCCGCGCACGAGCGCGCGGCGAGCGCTCCCGGCGCCGGTCGTGCCACCACGACGTTTCTCACCGCTGATAACCGAGGCCTAACTATCATATGACCCCGCCGTGAGGATTCGGGTACGGACGCGAACGACGGACGGAAACATGAGTCTGAATCCACGACGATACGACGTACGGGAGCTGCGCCGGATCGCGGACGCGCCGCGAGACGGTGCGGACGGGGCGCCTCGGGAGCGGGCGCTCCGGCGGCCGAACCGGAACCGAGCCGAGCAGGCGGCGCGCTCGGCCGCGTTCACGGAGCTGCTCCAGCGTCAGCGTGGTGCGCGGTTCGACGGCGACGACCCCGCGGATCGGCCGTACCTGACGGCGATCCCGGCGTCGCCCGCGGCGGAACGCGAGATCGGCGAGTGGCTCGGCTACCTCGTCGACGTCGGCGGCCACGTGCGGAGCCGGGACGTGCTGTCCTACTACGGCGAGCTCGACTGGGTCGGCGACGACGCGGTCGCGGCGCTGACGCGCCGGCTGGAGGGGTTCGACGCCCCGACGCGCGACCGGCCGTTCACGCCGGCGGACCACCGGATCAGTCTCGTCTCCATCGTCCGGATCGCTTCGTGTGCGAGTGACCAATGAGCGACGACGAATCCACGGACATCAACGAATCGGACGAATCGGCAGCGGTCGGCGTAAAACTCGGCAGCACCCGAACGGTGCTCGACGTTCCCGACGGGCGGGGCGGACGGGAGCGCCACTCGGTGCTGACCTGTCTGGCGACCTACGAGGACGCCATCACCGGCGAAGAAAAGGTGCTGTTCGGCGAGGAGGCCGCGGTCGAGTACCCCGACCGCGTGCGCTTCATGCTGCGGTCAGGCCTCCCCGAGGACGACGACAGCGTCGCGGACGCAGAGCGCTTCTTCGAGGCCATCGTAGATGCCTACGACGTGCCCGAGGACAGCGCGGTCGTCTACGCGGTGCCGACCATCGACAACGAGGCGGGCGTCGAGAACCTCAAGTCGGTGATCGAGGGCTCCTCCATCGGCCAGGTCGAGACCCGGAGCTACCCCGAGTCGCTGTGCGGGGCGATCCCCGCCTACGGCGACGACCTTGACGCGATCGACGAGGTGTTCGTCTCGGTGAACCTCGGGTCGACGACGATGGAGGCGTGCGCCTACCGGCGCGGCGAGCAGCTCTCGCCGTTCTCGACCGGCTCGGTGACGGGTAACGAGGTCGACCGCCGTATCGTCGCCGCCGTCGAGGAGGAGAGCCAGGGCCGCGTCCACATCGACCGGACGACCGCCCGCGAGTATAAAGAGGAGCACGCGGACGTGTACGACTTCGAGCCGTTCACAGACGTGATCCAGCAGCCGGGCGGCGGAAGCCACGAGTTCACCGTCGACCGGGGCGTCCGCGAGCCGGTCGACCGGTACATCGACGAGGCGGTCGACGTCGTCGCCAACGAGTTCCTCCCGGAGCTCGCGAACGACCACATGAAACCATACCAGCTGGCGCTCGGGCGCCCCCTCGCCGCAACCGGCGGCATGGCGTGTATCCCCGGGCTCACCGAGGAGTTCGAGAAGCGCCTCGCCGAGGAGCTCGACCGCGACGTTGAGGTCGTCTCCCCCGACAGCCCCGCGACCGCGGCCGCGGAGGGCGCGGCGCGGATCGCGGAACGGCTGGTCTGAGCGGCGAACCTCCCGTCCCGAACCCTTCCTTACTCCAACGCAGCCCGCAGCGCCGCGTTCATCGCGTCGACCGGCGCGTCCTCGCCGGTCCAGATCTCGAACGCCTCGACGCCCTGATACAGCAGCATCCACGCGCCGTCGACGGTCGTCGCGCCCGCGGCGGCGGCCTCCCGCAGCAGCCGCGTCTCGACGGGCGCGTACACCGCGTCGAGGACCGCGAGGTCGCCGTGGAGGTGTTCCGCGGGGACGGGGGTCTCGTCGGGCGCCTCCATTCCGACGCTCGTCGCGTTGACCAGGAGGTCCGCGGCGGCGACGCGCTCACCGAGGTCGTCGAGGCCGCCGCCGGTCGCGTCCGGGACCGCGTCGGCCAGCTCGACGGCCCGCTCCGCGGTGCGGTTCGCGACGTGGACCGTCGCGCCCGCGTCGGCCAGCGCGAACGCGGCCGCCCGTCCCGCGCCGCCCGCCCCGACGACGAGCGCGTCTCGCCCGTCGACCGCCACGTCGTGGTGCGCGAGCGCCCGGGTCACCCCGGCGGCGTCCGTGTTGTGGCCGCGCGGCCGGTCGGCCTCGCCGGCCCGGACCGGCCCGTAGTCGACCGTGTTGACCGCGCCGATGCGCGCGGCGAGCGGGGCGGCGTCGACCGCGTCGAGGGCGTCGCGCTTGAACGGCACCGTGACGTTGAGCCCCGCCACTCCGAGGTCGGCCGCGCCCGTGATCGCCGCGGCCGCGGCGTCGGCGTCCGGCTCGAAGGTGACGTACCGCGCGTCGAGGCCGAGCGCCCCGTAGCCCGCCTCGTGTAGCGACGGCGACAGCGAGTGCTCGACCGGGTTCCCGATCAGTCCGTAAACGTCCATGCCCGCCCCCGCGGCCGCGACCGACAAAAGGCGGTCGGTCGGACGACGCGTCCGCGGTCTACCCGTGCCCTCGCGGCTGAACGTCTCGTCCGGCCGTCTACTCGCGCTGCCCCTCGGCGTCCCGGTCCGCGTCGATGACGTCTTCGAGGGTCTCGGTGCCGACGTCGCTGGCGACCTTGACGCCGACGAGCGACACGACGATTCCGCCGACGATGAACGCCGCCAGCTGCTGGACCGGAGTCATCGCCATCCCGTACG
Source organism: Halorubrum sp. GN12_10-3_MGM (assembly GCF_005435235.1). NCBI lineage: Archaea > Methanobacteriati > Methanobacteriota > Halobacteria > Halobacteriales > Haloferacaceae > Halorubrum > Halorubrum sp. GN12_10-3_MGM. The sequence continues at coordinate 60,349 of NZ_SGUB01000015.1, read as the reverse complement.
CCGACAGCGGCTGCCGGATCGCCTCCTGGGCGAGGAAGTAGCCCGCGAACCCGCGGACGACGAGGGCCACCGCGGCGATGACGAACGGGAGGTTGAGGTACGGCGTCCGGATCCCCTCGTCGCGGATCAGCTCGTCGAGCAGCCGCCCGACGGCCGCGGTCACGCCGGCGACCGCGAACCACGGGACCGCGACGAAGGTGAACTCCACGACCTCGACGAGCCGGGGCGATCCGGGGGCCAGCTCCGAGGCGGCGAGGAAGCCGAAGAAGCCGCCGACCAGCGCGAGCCCCCCGGCGACGACGTACGTCACGACCGACACCTGTCCGGCGTACAGCGCCTCGCGGACGCGCTCGGGCATTCCCGCCATCAGCCGGTCGATCGCGAGCCCCTTGTACAGCAGCGCGGCGCCGAGCAGCCCGGCGACGCCCGCGACCGCTTCGCCCGCGGAGAACCAGGCGAACAGCGCGGGCACGAGGAGCAGCGCGACCCCGACGGGGACCAACACCGTCGACCGCAGCTGCTCGTCGGCGAGGAACTGCTTGAGGAGGTAGTAGGTGGACTCGATGTCGCGGGCCTGCCGGACGACGACGCGGTCGACGGAGTCGACGGGGACCCGCGACTCCACGACCGGGAGGACGCGCTCGTCCTCGGCGGAGTCGACGACGACGATCGCGGCCCGCGGGTCGTACCGCTCCACGAGGTCGTCGAGCTGGGAGGCGATAGAGCGGTCGGCGCCGACCGCCGTGTCGCTCTCGGCGGAGACGACCGCCACCACCGACTCCTCGCGCTCGTCCCTGAGGTCGCGCGCGACGCGAAGCGACTCCAGCAGGCAGTTCACGCTGGCGTCCTCGGGGTCGTCCAGCCCGGCGTCCGTGACCAGCGACCGGACGGCCTCCCAGCCGGCGACCGGCATCGGGACGTTGGTGGCGCGGCCGATCGCCCCGGAGCGGTCGACGCAGATGACCAGCGTCGTCACGTGTCGACTCACACCGCGACCGGACAAAAATCCTCCCCGTCGCTAGCGGAACTCCACGTCGATGTCGCCGCCGTCGTCGACGAAGGCGTCCGCGACGCCGCTCCCGGCGGCGAACGCGACCCGCTCGGCGCCGATACCGAGCCGCTCCGCCAGTCCGCGCTCCGGCGTGAACTCGCGCACTTCCGGCTCCGCGCCGATCAGCTCCGCGAGCCGGTCCTCCACGTCGTCCTCGGTCCCGAGTTCGTCGACGAGCCCGATCTCCGCGGCGTCGTCGCCGAGGTACACGCGCGCCTCGGTCTCCCGGATCTCTTCGGGGTCCATGTCGCGCCCCTCGCTCACGGTCTCGACGAACTGCTCGTAGTAGCCGTCGATGATCCCTTGGAGGTACTCGCGTTCCTCCTCCTCGATCTCCTTCAGCGGGACGCCGGCGTCCTTGTACTCCCCGGCGGTGAACTGCTCGTAGGAGATCCCCAGCTTGTCGGCGAGCCCCTTCGCGTTCGGTCGGGAGCCGACGACGCCGATGGAGCCGACGAGGCTGGCGTCGCGTGCCCACAGCTCGTCGCAGCCGCTCGCGATCCAGTACCCCCCGGAGGCGCAGGTGTCGGTCGCGTACGCCACGGTCGGCCCGTCGAAGGCGGCGGCGGCCCGCCGGATGTCGTCGCTCGGGACGACCTCGCCGCCGGGCGTGTTGAGCTCGACGAGCAGCGCCTCGACGTCCTCGTCGTCGTCGGCCGCCTCGATCTGCTCGACCACGTCGTCGGCGGTCGCGCCGCCGGGGCCCGAAAGCGGCGAGGGTCGCCCCTGACTTCGCCTGATCGGCCCCGACACGGTCACCTTCGCGGCGTTGTACTCGTCGGCGTCACCGAACCGCCCGCCGGTGAGCCGCGAGAGCACCGCTCGGCCCGCGATCGTCGTCGCCGCGCCCACCGCGGCGGCCGCGAGCAATCCCTTCCGTCCGTTCGCCGGCGCGTCGTCCATACCGTCGGTTGGGCGCGGGACCGTTTATATATACTGTCGCCGGTCGACGCGCGTCGCGGAGCTACCGCGGCACAGCACCGTACCTCCCAACGGGCCGACCCGCGCCCGCCAAGGGCCGAATTTTTGTACCCCTGCGTCGATGAACGCCACAGGAATGGGAGGGAACGAGGACGACGACGCGTTCGTTCGGTACGGCATCGACGACAGACCACCGCTCGGGAGGTCGCTTCTGCTGGGCGCGCAACACTACCTCACGATGGTCGGGGCGAACATCGCCGTGCCCCTCATCCTCGCCGGCGCGATGGGCATGCCGGAGTCGGTCATCCCCCGCTTCGTCGGCACGTTCTTCGTCGTGTCGGGGATCGCGACGCTCGCGCAGACGACGTTCGGCAACCGCTACCCGATCGTTCAGGGCGCGCCGTTCTCGATGCTCGCGCCCGCGCTCGCGGTCATCGGCGTCGTGACGGCGAACCCGCCGGCCGGCATCGAGGCCTGGCGGGCCGCCCTGTTACAGCTTCAGGGCGCGATCATCGTCGCCGCGCTCGCCGAGGTCGCGGTCGGCTACTTCGGCCTCGTCGGTCGACTGCGGAAGGGTCTCTCGCCGGTCGTCATCGTCCCGGTCATCGTCCTCATCGGTCTCTCCCTGTTCAACGCCCCCGAGATCACCGCGGCCGATCAGAACTGGTGGCTCGTCGGCCTGACGCTGGTCGCCATCGTCCTGTTCTCGCAGTACCTCGGCGCGCGGTCCAAGCTGTTCCAGCTGTTTCCGGTTCTCCTCGGCATCGTCGTCGCGTGGGTACTCGCGGCGTCCCTCTCGGTCCTCGGCGTCTTCGGACCGGAGACGCCGGGTTACGTCGACTTGGCGAGCGTCGCTGCCGCCGACCCAGTTCACCTCATCTACCCGCTTCAGTGGGGCGTGCCGAGCGTCACGCCGGCGTTCGTCATCGGGATGCTCGCCGGCGTCGCCGCCTCGATCGTCGAGTCCATCGGCGATTACCACGCCGTCGCCCGGCTCTCCGGCATGGGCGCCCCCAGCAGCGAGCGGATGACGCACGGGATCGGGATGGAGGGGCTGATGAACGTCTTCTCCGGGGTGATGGGGACCGGCGGGTCGACCTCGTACTCCGAGAACGTCGGCGCCATCGGTCTCACCGGCGTGGCCTCGCGGTACGTCGTCCAGATCGGCGCCGCGCTCATGATCCTCGTCGGGTTCGTCGGCTACTTCGGCCAGCTCGTCGCCACCGTCCCGAGCCCGATCATCGGCGGACTCTACATCGCCATGTTCGCCCAGATCGTCGGCGTCGGGCTCTCGAACCTCAAGTACGTCGACCTCGACTCCTCGCGCAACATCTTCGTCGTCGGTATCGCGATGTTCACCGGACTGGCCGTCCCGGAGTACATGCGGAGCGTCGGGGGCGTGGACGCCCTCCAGCAGGGGCTGGCCGAGGCCTTCCTGTTCGGCCCGCTCCTCGGGGCCGACGTGGTCGCGAACACGGTCTACGTCATCGGGTCGACGGGGATGGCGGTCGGCGGGGTCGTGGCGTTCCTCCTCGACAACTCGATCCCGGGAACGGCCGCGGAGCGGGGCCTCACCGCGTGGGAGGACGCGACCGAGGCGGACGCGGAGTTCACATCTGCGTACGACCGCTTCGTCGCCGAGGACGAGCCGACGCGCACCGACTGAACGGCGTCGAGCCGAGCCGTTCGGTCGGGATCGCCAATCCTCGGCGGACCCCCGACGACCTGCGCGTGGCCGGCGACGGACCCGTCGCTCGGCGCGTCGCAGAAGAACCGCAGAAAGGTCGCGTCGCCCGGCTTACAGGAGGCCGGTCTTCTGGAGCTTCATCAGGTCCTCGGTGTCGAGCGTCTCGCCCTCCTTGAACTTCTGATAGATTTCCTCGGCCTCTTCCTTCTCCTCTTCGCGCTTCTCGGCGCGCTCGTCCTCCCGCTCTTCTTCCTCCTTCTTGTCGAGCTCGCGCAGGCGCTTCTGGACGCGGACGAAGTCCTCGTGGTGGCGGTCGGCCGCCTCCTGGGCCTCGACGAACAGCTCGTGCATCTCGTCGGCCTCGTCGCGGATGTCGTCGGCCTCGCGGTAGGCCTCGATCATCTGGTTGTGGTGTTCCTGGGCCTTGTCCGCGAGCTCCGTCACCTTCTGGTGGTGCTGGGACGCCTCGGAGCGGACCTCCTCGGCCTCCTCGACGAGGTCGTCGAGCTCGCTCGTGTCGTCGACCTTCTCTTTCTTCTCGGCGAGCTTCTCGCGTTTGTCGTCGATCTTCTCGATGAGCTCGCGCTCGTCTTCGGCGTCGAGCACTTCGGTCTGCTGGCGGAACTCGAGGTCCTCGATCTCCTCTTCGAGCTCCTCGATGGACTTACCGGAGCCGAGTTCGAGGTCCTGTTTGAGCTCCTCGACCTCGTCGAACAGCTCGTTGGCCTCGGCGTTGAGCTCGTTGCGCTTGTCCTTGTGCTCCTGGACCTGCTCGTTGAGCTCGTCGCGCTGTTCGCGGTGTTCCTGGGCCTCGTCGACCTTCTCTCGCGTCTTCGCGTTGAGGTCGTCGCGCTTGGAGGCGCGCTCGGACGCCATCTGGTTCAGCTCGTTGCGTCGGTCTCGCAGCTGCCCGGCGCGTTTGATGAGCTGCCCCTTGGAGCCGTTGTCCAAGTCGTCCTCAGAAAGGTCCACGTTGTCCGCCTCGTCCATCGGTTCCACGTCGTACTGCTCGATGACTTCTTCTTTCGTTACCATTTGTTATCTCTCCATCACCGCTCCGGCGATAGCGGACGCTCGCTGTGGTGCGTCGGGCCGTCTGCAAGAACTCCCGTTCATTTCAGCGTGCGATTCCACCAGCGCCAGAGGCGTTCTGGTACCCGCAACTACCTGCGGACGGCATATAAATACTTCGGTGATTTTCGTGTACACCGGTGGCACGGCGCGTGTACTCCGCGATTTCGTGGTTACCGTTCACACGCCGCGGGCCGCGTCCCCCTGCTCACGACTCGCCTCGCGTCCCCCTGCTCACGACTCGCCGCCGCCACCGCCGACCTCGTACGAGAGGACGATCCCGTCGTCGAACCGCTCCGTCTCCGCGAGCGTCAGGTCGGGGAACTCCTCGGTGAACCCGGCCCCGTCCGCCAGCGTCGGCGCGTCGCGGCCGCCGATCACGAACGAGCCGACGTAGACGTGGAGTTCGTCGACGAGGCCGGCCTCGAAACACGAGAAGATCACCTCGCCGCCCCCCTCGACCATCAGCCGGTCGACACCGCGGTCCGCGAGCGTCTCGAACCCCTCGGCGACGTCGACGCGCTCCTCGCCGGCCACGATCACCTCCGCGCCGGCGTCGGCGAGCGCCGCTCGACGGTCGCGGTCGGTCGCGGCAGAGACGAGGAGATACGTCGTCGCCGCGTCGTCGAGGACCCGAGCGTCCGTCGGCGTCCGTCCGGTCGAGTCCACCACGACGCGCGCGGGGTCGCCCGGTCGCCCGTTCTGGAGCCGCCCCACGCGACGGTCCTCCTCGTCGAGGGTGAGGTGCGGATCGTCCGCGAGGACGGTGCCGACGCCCACGAGCACCGCGTCCGCGGCCGCCCTGACCCGGTCGACCCGGTCGAAGTCCTCCGGGCCGGAGATCCGGAGCTGTTCCCGGCGGCGGGTGGCGAGCTTCCCGTCGACGCTCTGGGCCGCGTTGACGACCACGTGCATACCGGAGGGTCGGCCGGCGGCGGAATGGTCGTTTCGGTCCCGGGGGGTCGCTCGTCCGAAGGTATATCGGTCGCGACGCCGAAACGACGGTGATGCGGACCTCGACGCTCCTGATACTGGTCGGCGCGCTCCTGTTCGTTCTCCCGCTCCCGGGGACGTTCGTTCTCGGCGCGCTGGTCGTCCTCGCCGGCCTCGTCGCTCGCCTGTTCGGGCTCTAAGACGACACGGTTTCCCCGGCGCCGGCCGAGCGCCTACCCGTGTCCGACCCAACCGCCCACCACGTCGGGATCACCGTCGCCAACTTGGACCGCGCCGTCGACTTCTACGCCGAGACGTTCGGCCTCGACCTCGTCGCCGAGTTCGCGGTCGGCGGCGACGCCTTCGCCGAGGCGGTCGCCGTCGAGGACGCGTCGGCCGAGTTCGCCCACCTCGACGCCGGCGGCTCGATAGTCGAGCTCGTCGAATACGAGCCGGTCGGCGAGGAGAGCCCCGACCCGCCGGAGCTGAACCGTCCCGGGGCGACGCACCTCGGCCTCTCCGTCGACGACGTGGAGGCGTTCTACGACGGCCTCGCGGACGACGTGGAGACGCTGAGCCCGCCTCGGCCCACCGAGAGCGGGACCACCGTCCTGTTCGTCAGGGACCCCGAGGGGAACCTGATAGAAGTGCTCGACGCCTGAGCGGCGCTGCGCCGGCCGGTCCGTCGCCTCACTTCACCTTCGTGCCCGGTCCGGCGCCCTCGTAGGTGGTGAGGAGGTCGGCCTCCTCGCCGGCCGCGAGGACCATCCCGTTGGACTCGACGCCGAACAGCTCCGCCTTCTCCATGTTCGCGAGCACGATCACCTTCGTGTCGGGCAGGTCGTCGACGTCGTGGAGCTGCTTGAGCCCCGCAACGATCGTCCGGGTCTCCGCGCCGAGGTCGACGGTGAGCTTCAGCAGGTCGTCGGCGCCGTCGATCCCGACCGCGTCCTCGATCCGCCCGACGCGGATGTCCAGTTCTTGGAAGTCGTCGAAGCTGATGCGGTCGTCGCTGAGGGGTTCGATGTCGGTCATGTCGGTGTCGTCGGCGTCGGCTTCGTCGGCGTTCGCGTCGGTTCCGTCGTCGTCGGTCGCGTCCGCGTCGTCGTCGCGCTCCTCGTCGCCGTCGTCCGCTTCCGCCTCGGCGACGCGCGCTTCGAGCTTCTCGTTGAGCGCCTCGACGCGCTCGTCTTCGATCTGTTCGAACAGCTCGGTCGGCTCGCTCAGGTCGCCCGCCGGGCCCTCCCGTGCCGCCTCGACGGTGGTCTCGTGGACGGAGCCGGGCTCGCCGAGCTGCTCCCAGAGTCGTTCGCTCTTCTCGGGGCCCAGCGGCTCGAAGAGGACCCCGATCGCCTTCGCGAGCGCGACGCAGTCGTAGATGACCTGCTCCGCCTCGTCGGGGGCCTCGTCGACGAGCTTCCACGGCTCGTTGCGCTGGATGTACTCGTTGCCGTACCGCGCGAGGTCGGTGACCGCGTCGCCCAGCGCCCGCACGGAGTAGTCGTTGACCGCGGCGGCCACGTCGTCGACCGCCTCGTCGATCCGCGCCGCCACGTCGTCGCTCGGGGCGTCGGCGTCGGGGCCGCCCTCGAAGTTGCGGTGGGCGAACAGCAGCGAGCGGTAGAGGAAGTTGCCGACGGTCCCCACGAGCTCGGTGTTGACGCGCTCGGCGAACTTCTCCCACGAGAAGTCCACGTCCTGCTGGAACCCGCCGTTGGTGGCGAGGTAGTAGCGCAGCGGGTCCGGGTGGAACCCCTCGTCGAGGTACTCGTCGGCCCAGACCGCGCGGTCGCGGCTGGTCGAGAACCCCTTCCCGTCGAGGGTGACGAACCCGCTCGCCATCACCGCGCGCGGCTCCGCGTGGTCGGTCGCCTCCAGCATCGCGGGCCAGAATATCGTGTGGTGCTGGATGATGTCGCGGCCGATCACGTGGACGATCTCGCCGCCCTCGGGGTGGTCGTCGCTGGCGCCCTCCTTCCAGGCCGCCTCCCAGTCGAACGCGTCCGCGCCGACGCGCTCGGAGTACTGCTTCGTCGAGGAGATGTACTCGATCGGGGCGTCGACCCAGACGTAGAGGACGAGGTCCTGCGGGTTCCCGCCGGGCAGGTCGATCCCCCAGTCCATGTCGCGGGTAATACACCAGTCCTGGAGCCCCTGCTCGATCCACTCGCGAGGCTGGTTGCGGGCGTTCGAGGTGCCCTCCAGCCGGTCGAGGAACTCGGAGAGGTAGTCGGCGAACTCGGAGACCGCGAAGAACTGGTGGGTGCGCTCGCGGTACTCCGCGGGGTTGCCGGTGATCGTCGACTCGGGGTCCTCGACCTCGCCGGGTTCGAGGTGGCGCTGGCACCCCTCGTCGCACTCGTCGCCGCGGGCGTGCGCGCCGCAGTAGGGGCAGGTCCCTTCGACGTAGCGGTCCGGGAGGTACTGGTCGTCGACGGGGTCGTACGCGACCATGATCTCCTTCTCGTAGAGGTGGCCCGCCTCGTCGAGGTCGCGGACGAGCTCCTGAGTCACCGCCGTGTTCGTCTCGTCGTGGGTGTGGCCGTAGTTGTCGAACTCGACGTTGAACTTCGGGAACGTCTCCGCGTAGCGCTCGTGCCAGTCGAGCGCGAACGCCTCCGGGGAGACGCCCTCCTGCTCGGCGTTGACCGCGACCGGCGTGCCGTGCATGTCGGAGCCGGAGACGAACGCGGTCTCCTGCCCGAGTCGTTCGAGCGCGCGGCTGTACACGTCGCCGCCGACGTAGGTGCGGAGGTGACCGATGTGGAGGTCGCCGTTGGCGTACGGCAGCCCACAGGTCACCACCGCCGGGTCGGCCGTGGGGAAGTCGTCGTGGCTCATGTGGTGTGTGTATGTCGTATGTCGGTCGATCGGGTCTAAAGCCCGCTGGTTCTGGGCCGTCGCGGCCGGCTCGGGAACTGGTCACACCGCGGCCGGGTCGACGGTCCGGGCGCTGCGGAAGGGCGGCGGGATTCGCCGCCGCGCCGGCGTCGGCCGCGCTACCGGCCGTCGCCGCCGCGACGGGTCCGCCCGCCGCTAGAAGGAGCGCGTCCGCATCCCGGACCGCCGTGTCCGTGTCACGCCCGTGAATTTGGACGGTCCGGTCTAAAACCCGTCGCCCGTGACGGGGTCACGGTCGGTCGCGGACGACCTGCCCCGCGTCACAGCAGGCCGCGGACGATCCGCGCCGCCTCGGCAGCGGTCGGCGCGAGGACGTACACGATCGGCTCGACGCCGACCGCGCCGGTCTGGTACGCCACGAGCGTCTCCGCCTCGTCGTCCGCCGAGCGGTCGGCGGCCGCGACCGCGTCGGCGACCGCCTCGCGGGTCTCGCGCTCGGCGTCGAACTCGACGGTCGGGTGCGACTCGCCGAGCGCCGCGACCGTCTCCGGGTCGTACCGGAGGTTCACCGCGCCCCGGACGCCGGACCCGGCCTCGCGCGCCGCGAGCAGCACCGTCGCGACGTGTTCGCTCACGCCGAACTCCGGCTCGCCGGGCACCATCGCGCGGCCCTTCACGTCGACGAGCCGGCCCGGGACCGCGGCCACGTCGTCGACCGTGGCGGCGTCGTCGGTACACTCGGCGACGTTCGCGCCGACGTTCGGGATGAGCCCGGCGAAGCCGGAGGCGTTCGTCAGGGTGCGGAGCCCGCGCCGGACCGAGGTGAGGACGCGCTCGCGCTCGCGGAGCCCGCTGTCCGGGTCGTGGACCGAGAACTCCACGTCGGCGTCGGCGAGCCCCGGCATCGCCGCCTCGTGGAGGTCGGCGAGCAGGTCGCCCTCCTCCAGCTGGCGGATCAGCACCTCGATTTCGACGAGCGCGGCCACGGGCGTGAGGTCGCCGCTCGCGAGCCCCTCGCCGACGCGCTCGACGAGGTCGCGTACGCGCTCGTCCGCGACGATGTCTTCGTGCCTGGCCACGTCGCCGGCGGCGTACTTCGAGACCGCCGACTGCGAGATGCCGAGGGCGTCGGCGACCTCGCTCTGGGTGAACCCGCGGTCGCGGAGGTCCTCCGCGAGCATCGAGCGGACGGTCGGCAGGAACTCGTCGACGACGACCTCCTCGATGAACCTCATCGCCCGTCACCTCCGGCCGCTTCATCGGTGCGGCTATCGTTGGCGAACTCCGGATCGTCGCCGATCCGCGACGCCTGCGGGCCGTCCTGTCCTTGGTACTTCGAGCCCCGCTCGGCGCCGTACGGCCGGTCCGCGGGCCGCTTCAGCTCGGTGAAGGTGAGCTGCGAGACGCGCATGCCGGGCGAGAGCGCCACGGGGGCGGTCCCGAGGTTCGAGAGTTCGAGGGTAATCTGGCCCTCGTAGCCGGGGTCGCACAGCCCAGCGGTGGCGTGGACGACGATGGCGAGTCGCCCGAGCGAAGAGCGCCCCTCGACGTGCGCGACGAGGTCGTCCGGAATCCTGACCCGCTCGGCGGTCGTCCCGAGGACGAAGTCGCCGGGGTGGAGGATGAACTCGTCGCCCTCGGCGACGGTCGTCTCGGTGACGTACTCGCTCACCTCGCCGGCGTCTGTCGGGTGGATACAGGGGATGTTGGTGCGCTGGAACTCCAGGAACCGCTCGCCGAGCCGCAGGTCCACGCTGGCGGGCTGGACCTGCTGGTCGACGTCGTCGAGCGGCTCGATCGCGAGGTCGCCCTCGGCGAGCCGGTCGAGGATGTCTGCGTCGGACAGGATCATACCGAGAGGGGGAGCGCCGGCGGCTTAAAAACACCCGAATCGGCGGCTCCGAGCGCTCGAACCGACGCCCGGGGCCGACCGCTCTGGGAGCGCTCAGACCGCCGCGATCAGGAGGGCGATCGCGGCGAAGAACGTCGCCACCCCCGCCGCGGGGCCGCGGTCGAGGTCGTGTACGGCCTCCAGCCCGCCGACGACCACGACCCACTGGATCGCGATCGCTACCGCGGACGCGACCAGCAGCGGCCCCGTCGCGCTCGTGATCGCGGCGACGAGGTCCGTCGTGAGCGCCTCGAACGACGACCCCGCGGGCGCCGCGTTCGAGAGCGTGTACCAGATCGCGACGATCCCGGCGCCGAGCCGGAGCAGTTCAGCCCCGATCGCCCACCCGGCGATCACGAAGGAGTCGCCGACGGAGCCGGAGCCGCCCGCGACGAGCGCCCCGACGTGGAGCGCGAGCGCGAACGCGACCCACCAGATCGGGACGCCGAGCAGCCCGTAGTGGATGTAGCCGTTCGCGGCGTCGCTCAGTTCCTCGCCCGCGTCGACCTCGATTTGCTTCGGCTCGTCACACTCCTCTGCGAACGCGGAGTCGGGGTCGTCGCCGAAGGTCTCGCAGGTCGACTCCGAGGGGCGATCCGGGTTGTCGACCGTGATCTGCTGGTCGACCGTCGCGTCGAAGACGGCCCCGAGCGCGATGATTCCGACACTGGTGCCGATCGTGACGACGACCAGCATCGCGACCGCGACGGTCCCGGCGCGGGGAGAGTCGAACGCGTCGCGGACGCGGTCGAGGACGCTACCGATCGGACTCGTGAGGACGGCGAGCGGGGAGGGCACGCCCAAGCGATCCGGGGCGACACACAAGTGCTTTTTCGGTCGAACGCGCCGCCGCCGACCGCGTCACTCCCGTTCGAGTTCGGCCTCCGGGTCGGCGCCCTCTTCGGCCGCGTCCGCCTCCCGCTCGGCCTCGCTCGCCGCGGCCTTCCGCGCGCGGTCGGCCGCCAGCTCGCGGTCGATGTCGTCCTCGACGTACCCCATCGACTCCACGGTGACGACGTTCCCCCCGCCGGGGTCGACCACCATCACCTCTTCGCCCTCGTCTATCGTCCCCTCCATCGACCGGGCGGAGTAGTGTGGGTTGAACCCGCCGCCGGCGAGTTTCACCTCGCCGCCCGTGGGCGTCACGCGCTCCGTGACGGTTCCGGTCTTCCCCTTCAGGGAGTCGCTGTCGCTGGTCTGCTGTTGCCCCTTCCCGCCGTAGAAGTCGAACTCGTGGTAGGCGTAGAAGGCGGCCGCACCGAACACGAGCGTCAGCAGCGCCATGAACAGGGTGAGGAGGGCGCCGGCGACGCCGAGCGAGGTCAGCGCCAGCCCGCCGAGCCCGGCACCGATGAGCGCGATGCCGACGACGATGAAGTTCGCCCCCGGCGCGAGCGCCTCCGCCATCGAGAGCAGCAGCCCCGCGGTCAACAGCAGGAGGGGGAGGGTGTCCGGCGAGAGGAGTCCGGACTGTGCCAGCGCGTTCATGTTCGGTCCTACGGCCGCGGCCTGATAAGTGGTGGTGCGCGCGGTCGCGCGGCGTCCGACGAGCCGTTGACGCTCTCCCCTCGGGCCGTCTCGCCGCTCGTCGCTCGGACGCTCTCGACGCTCCTCGTCCGGTCTCCCCGCGGCGTCCGACTCAGAGTCCGACCACTAAGGTGCCGACGGTGAGGGCGACGCCGAGGACGACGAACGCCGCGTGTTCGAGGGTGATGTCGCCCGGCTCGATCGGTTCGTCCGCCGGGGTGGCGGTGTCCTCGGTGACCCCGTCCGGCCCCACGTCGTCGACCGAGAAGCGCCACTCGGTCCCGCCGTCCGGGCCCTTCTCGCCCGCGTCGTTGGCTCGGCTCCGATCGCCGGTGACGGCGTCGTCGCCGGCCTCGACGGCCGAGTCTCCGTCGCGGGCACCGTCGCCGGATTCGTCGCTCATACGACCTCGTACGCGACTCCGTAATAAATGGCTGGCGGGCGCGTCGGTCCCGGACCGAGCGCGGCGGTCGCGTCGCGGGCGTCGCCGGTACTTACCGCTCGCGGGCCGCGCGGAGCACGTCGCCGTCGTAGACGACGCCGCGCTCGCCGTCGACGGTCACCGTGGTCCCGTCGGCGACCGACTCGGGGAGGGCGGCGCCGGAGACCATCGGGACGCCCAGCTCGCGGGCGACGACGGCGGGGTAGCCGGTCATCCCCTCGCGGGCGTCGACGATGCCGGCGATCCGGTCGAGGTCGCCGCCGAACTCCCCGTTGAACTCGGGCCCCAGCGCGACCACGGAGTCCTCGGGGAGCGCGTCGAGGTCGCCGTCCTCGGTCCGGTGGACCGGGGCGGCCACGCGGCCGGCCACGGCCCCTTTCCCGGTCACGAGCGTCTCCGCGGCGACGTGGACCTTCAGGGTGTTCGTCGTGTTCGTCCCCTCCAGCTCGGTGAGCATCCCGGAGAGGACCACGAGGGTGTCGCCGGACGCCGCGCCGCCGCGGTCGAGCGCGGCGTCGACCGCGTTGTCGAGGATCGACTCCATGTCGTTGGCGTACTCGGTCAACACCGGTCGGACTCCCCACGAGAGGGCGAGCTGTCGGCGGACCCGGTCGTTCGGCGTCGTCGCGACGACCGGGACGCCCGGGCGGAACATCGCGGTCTTTCGCGCCGTGAAGCCCGACTCGGAGACCGCGACCACCGTGAAGGCGCCGATGTCGCGCGCGAGGTAGCGCGCCGACCGCGCCAGCGCCTCCGTCCGGGAGCCCTCCTCGGCGGTCGGGACGCGCTGCTCGCGCGTCTCGGCGTACTCGTCGCTAGACTCGACCTGCCGGACGATCCGGTCCATCGTGTCGACGACGTTGATCGGGTCCTCGCCGACCGCGGTCTCGCCGGAGAGCATCACGGCGTCGGTGCCGTCGAGGACGGCGTTCGCCACGTCGGAGGCCTCCGCGCGGGTCGGCCGCCGCGAGGAGACCATCGAGTCGAGCATCTCCGTCGCGGTGATGACGGGGACGCCCTCGTTGACGCAGGTCCGGATGATCCGCTTCTGGATCACGGGCACGTCCTCAAGCGGGCACTCGACGCCGAGGTCGCCGCGGGCGACCATCACGCCGTCGGCGGCGTCGACGATCCCCTCCAGGTTCTCGACCGCCCCGGCGCGTTCGATCTTCGCGACGATCGGGATGTCGTCGCCGCCGCGCGCCTCCAGCTCGTCGGCGATCCGGTACACGTCGTCCGCGTCGCGCACGAACGAGGCCGCCACGAAGTCGGCGTTCGTCCGGGCCGCGAGGTCGAGTTCGGCCTCGTCTTCCGGGGTGATCAGGTCCACGTCGATGGCGACGCCCGGCAGGTTCACGCCCTTCCGGGAGCCGAGCTTGCCGCCCGAGACGACCGTCGCGACCACGGACTCGCCGTCGACGCGCTCGACGCGGCACTCGATCCGGCCGTCGTCGAGGAGGATCGTGTCGCCCGGCTCGGCGGCCCCGATCGAGTGGGTGAGCCCGACGCGCTCGGGCGTCGCGTCGTCGCCTTCGAGGAAGCTCACTTCCGAGCCCTCGGCGAGCGCGATCGGGTCGTCGATCTCGGCGGTGCGGACCTCCGGCCCCTTCAGGTCGACCATCACCGCGAGCGGGTCGTCGATCTCGTCGTCGACGGCGCGGGCGCGCTCGATCACCGTCTCCCGGTGGTCGGTCGTCCCGTGGCTGGCGTTGAGTCGGACGACGGACATCCCCGCGTCGGCGAGGCCGCGGATCGTGTCCCGGTCGTCCGAGGCGGGACCGATCGTACAGACGATCTTGGCGTTTCGCATACCGCCGGGTTCGGCGTAGCGGCTGAAAAAGGCACCCGGTTGAGTCGCTCCCGAGTGAACGTTCGTGAAGAACGGTCCCCTCGCGGGTCCCGGACACGGAGCCCGCGACCGGGGCCCTGCCGGCGTTCGCGGTCGCTCCGCAGTCGAGTACGTATCGCCGAGCGATCGGAACGGTGGAGGGTCGGTCGCCGCAGCGTCAGCGGTGACGGATTTTCAGTCGTCGGCGGGCGCGGGCGCGCTACCGGTCGACAGCGACACCTCGGGCGCGTCGACGCCGAGCTCGTCGAGCGCGGACTGCGCGGCGCGCTTGCCGGAGACGAGCATCGCGCCGAACGTCGGGCCCATCCGCGGGAGGCCGTGGGCGGTCGCGACCGCCATCCCGGAGGCGATCAGGCCGTCGTGGACGACGCCGGTGTGCTCGACGACCGCGTCCTCGCTCTCACCGACCCACATCGAGTCGTGGCCGGGCGAGTCGTGGCCGGGCGCGCCGTACTCGCCGTCGCCCGTCTGGTCCATGCCGGTGTTGTGCTCCTTCGCGTGCTCGATCCCGGGCGCCGAGAGGACGCCGCGCTCGTCGAGCTTGCTGATCGCGACCGCGTCGTGGCCGGTCGCGTCGATGACGAGGTCGGACTCGACCGCGATCGGATCGACGCAGGTGATCTCGCGCGGGAGCGCGTGGACCGGCGTCCAGTTCATCACGATCCCCCCGACCTCGTGGTCGTCCCGGACGACGAGGTCGGTGAACTCGGTCATGTTCTGGACGCGCGCGCCGGCGTCGCAGGCCGCCTTGATCAGCCCGGAGCAGGCCTCCGGCCCCGCGGCGGTGTAGAGCCCGTCCACGTCCTCGACCGGTTCGTACTCCACGTCGAGGTCGTCGAGGATCTCCTGGGCGGGGTCCCGGACCGTCACGGTGTTCATCAGGAACCCGCCGAGCCAGAAGCCGCCGCCGAGGTAGTTGTTCTTCTCGACGATCATCACCTTCACGCCGCGCTCGGCCAGCTCCTTCGCGGCCATCAGTCCGGAGGGGCCGCCGCCGAGGACGATGACCTCGGAGTCGGTGAAATCGAGGAATCCGTCGGTCCACTCGTTCCCGATCGCCTTCGTCACGTCGGTCTCGCTCACGTCCGCGAAGCCGTTGAATCCGTCCATACAACTTGGTAGTATTACTTGGTTGTGAAATGTGTTGCGGTCGATACGCGGGTGTGTGTTCCATTCATATCGGTACTCCGGAGTCGAACACAGCCGAAGCTCAAGCCGCTCAACTCTGCTCGGTCAGCTACAGATCGCCGGTTCCCACCGCCAAAGCCCCAGCCGTGAGGGCGCCGTACGCTCGCTGTGCTCCTCACTCGGTCGCTCACTTCGTTCGCTCCCTCGTTCCGGTGCTTACATCGCCTACGGCGCCCTCACGGCTGCCCCTTCGAGTCCCACCCCGCACAGCGCCGCCCCGTGCCTCACACCTCCCCAGCCTCGTCACTCGCCCTCGCTTCGCTTCGGGCGACTGACTCCCTCGCGCGTGCCCCTCGCGGCCTCCGCTTCGCTCCGGCCGCTCGCAGGCACGCGCCGCCGTCACATCCGGTTGCCTTCTCTCGTCGCGCGTGACTTTCCAACCGCCGCGACTCGCAGCCTTTTTACCTGCGCTGGCGGTAGGAGTGGCTACTATGGCTGAGGACAAGGCTCGAAGCACCGGCAGCGCGGGCCGATTCGGCGCTCGCTACGGCCGGGTCGCCCGCAAGCGGGTCCAGGACATCGAAGAGGAGATGCGCAACGCGACCGTCGACGGCGACGACGTCAAGCGCGTGGGTACCGGCATCTGGGTCAACGAGGAGACCGGCGAGACGTTCACGGGCGGCGCGTACCGCCCCGAGACGCCCGGCGGTCGCACCGTCCGCCGCTCCATCCGCGCCGCGCTCGCCGACGAGGAATAGGACGATGAGCTACAAGTGCTCCCGCTGTAAGCGCGACGTCACCCTCGACGAGTACGGCGGCGTGCGCTGCCCGTACTGCGGCCACCGCGTCCTCCTGAAGGAGCGCGGCGGCGACGTGAAGGAAGTGAACGTCGAGTAATCCGACGCTTTCGTCTCCCTCTCGGACCGTGACGCGCGCACACGAGACGGTCCTCTCGTTCACCTACCCCTCCGAGCGGCGCGCACGGGTCGTGGCCGACGCGCTCGGCCCCGAGATCGGCGAGATCGACGACGCCCGCTCGACCGCGACGGTCGACCGCGAGGGCGACGCTGTCCGGATCCGCGTGCTCGCCGACGACCTCGTGGCGCTGCGCGCCGGCGTCAACAGCTGGTCGCGACTGATCGCCGTCGCCGAACGCGTCGGTACCGGCCGCGATTGAGGATCACCGGAGATGCCGATACGGCGGCCCTTCAGTCCGCTGCGCTGCGAATTGTCCCTCGTCGGAGAAGTAAGGGGTTTTTCTGTCCGGGCCGCCTCGGTCCGCCCATGCAAGGGAACATGCCGCCCGAGGCACAGGAGAAGATCGAGGAGCTGCAGGAGCTTCAGGAGACCGCACAGCAGGTCGCCGAGCAGAAGGAGCAGGCGCAGTCCGCGCTCAACGAGTCGAAGACCGCCCTCGACGCCCTCGAAGACGTCGACGAGGACGCGGGCATGTACCGCGAGATCGGCGAGGTCCTCGTCGAGACGGACTACGAGTCCGCCTACGACGACCTCGAGGACAAGGTCGACTCGCTCGAGGTCCGCGTCGAGCAGCTCACGAAGCAGGAGGAGCGCGTCGAGGAGCAGTTCGACGACCTCCAGAGCGAGCTCCAGCAGATGCTCCAGGGCGGCGCCGGCGGCGGCGGCCCGATGGGACCGGGCGGCCCGGGCGCCGGCGGCGCGTAAGGCCGTGGCCGACGACGCCGACGCCGCCTCGGACCCGAGCGACGATGAGGTCGTTCGCACCGCCGCCGAGGCGGCCGAGGGGATCGTTTTCAAACACTACGACCAGTCGGCCGTCACGGATCTCGACGTCACCGTCACCTTCGAGGACGGGGTCCTCGACGTCGACGTCTACCTCAACGCGCCCGCGGACGCCGAGCCAGACAGAGAGGCGGTCGCGCAGGAGGCGGTCGAGACCGCGGGCGAGGCCGTCGACGAGCTGTTCGACGAGTAGGCGCTCGCCGTCTCCTTCCGTTCTTTCACCGCCGCTACCGGCGGGCCTCGGGTCCGCGCGACGCCGTCAGGCCGACTCGCAGATCGCGACGAAGTTCTCGAAGACCTCCTCGCCGCGCTCCGTGTGCGCGACCTCCGGGTGCCACTGGACGCCGTACAGCCCCGCGTCCGGGTCGGCCATGGCCTCGATGCCGCAGACGTCGGAGGTGGCGGTGCGACCGAACCCGTCGGGCAGCTCGGTCACCTCGTCGGCGTGGGAGGCCCAGACGCGCGTCTCCGGCGCGAGCGAGCCGACGAGCGGGTCCTCGTCGTCGACGATCTCCACGTCCACGTCGGCGTAGCCGCCGTAGTCGCCCTCGCCGACCGCGCCGTCGAGTTCGCTGGCGATCAGCTGCATCCCGAGGCAGATCCCGAGGACGGGGAGGTCGCGGTCGAGGTAGTCCGGCGCGTTCCCGACGCGGTCCATGTCGGGCCCGCCCGAGAGGACGACCCCGTCAGCGTCGACCTCGTCGGCCGGCGCGTCGGCCGAGACGATCTCGGTGTCGACGCCGAGGTCGCGGAGCGCCCGCCGTTCGAGGTGCGTGAACTGGCCGTGGAGGTCGATGACGACGATTCGGGTCATGGCCTCGATTGACGACAGCCGCACAAAAACGGCTCGGAACGTGTCGCAGTATCGTGGTGGTTTCCGCCGCCTCGAGGTTAACGAAAATACACAAACGCGGATCGATCAGCGGGCTAGCGGGCCGCGCTTCGTGAACTCGCGGAGCAGCACGGTCGCGTACGACCCGCTCGGCAGCGCGAACGCGAACCGGGGGTCGCCGTCCGCGAACGACGCGTCGAGGTCGGTCCGAAGGAGGATCGCCCGCCGGGTGCCCGCGGAGTCGAACTCGCCGGGGAGGTCGAAGTCCCCCGGCTCGATGCCGGCGTCCGCGAGCACCTCGCGTTCGATCTCGCCGGGCTCGCCGTCGCCGAGCTCCGTCTCGGTGCCCACCAGCGGCGCGGTGACGAACGCCCGCCCGCGCTCGCAGTGCCTGGCGACCACGTCGACGCGGTCGGCGTCGACCCGCTGGAGCCGGTCCGCGTCGGGCGCGTACAGCTCCCCGGGCGCGTCGCCGTCGGCGAAACAGACCACGTCGCCGGCGACGGGGCGGTCGAAGGGGAGGCCGCGGCGCAGCCGCTCGCTGATGATCCGGTTGAAGAGGAACGACTGCGCGGCGTTGACGAACAGCCGCTGGAGGTTCGAGGGAACGGCCTCCAGCGCGTGCCACCAGTCCTCGTCGTCGGGCGGCGCGTCGGGGTCGACGCCGCGGTCGGCGAGCCGGTGGACCATCGACCGCTCGAACCGGAGCTTCCCGGGGATCGCGTCGAGGCACGCGGCCCAGTCGCCGTCGCCCGTGCCGTCGGCGGCGCGACCGCCGTCGCCGGGACTGCCGTCGGCCCCGAAGCCGTCGTCGGCTCCGGAACCGTCGCTCACGCCGAAGGCCGCGTTCACACGGTCGCGCGCGGCGCGGGTGTCGTCCGGCTCCGTCTCGGCCGGGTTACCCGCGTACAGCCGGACCGCCTCGCGGGGGTCCTCGCAGGCGATCGCGAGCCCGACGACGTGGGTGACCGGTCGCCGGCTGCCGAAACGCTGCTGGCCGAAGTAGTTCGGGACGCCGACGGTCGCCTCGATCGGAAACGCCCGCTCACCGGTCGAGGAGTCGTTCGGCCCGTCCGCGCCGCCCGCGAACGCCCGGAGGTCTTGTACCGCGTCCGCGACACGCTCGGGTGCCTCCCCGACCGCGTCCGCGACGCGGATCTCGAAGGCGTTGCCGGCGAGGTCGCCGAACGAGAGGCTCCGCCCCGCCCGGCCGAGCGCCTCGACATCGGCGCCGCGGATCTCGGGGAGCGCGTCCGCGTCGACCCCGCGGACCGTGAACAGCTGCGTGGTGACGGCGCGCTTGTCCTTCGTCCCCGCCCACGAGACGCGCTCGCGGCTGATCCCGAGGGCGTCCGAGAGCCGGCGCGCGAAGTCGTTCGTGTCCCAGTCGCGGAGCGTCGCCCGGACGACGAGTTCGGGGTAGCTCCCCGCTTCGGCGCCGAGCGGCTCCGCGTCGAACGCCTCCAGCTCCCGGACCCGAAAGTCCTCCGGCGACTCGCGGAGCCGGCCGCCGATCCCGTCGGCGTCGCTGACGTAGTACGCGATCCCGACGGCGCGCTCGGTCGGGTGCGCCTCGCGGAGAGTGCGTTCGGGGGCCATTCAGTACAGCGAGAGGTCGCCGGTCACGCGGTCGACGCTGTCGTCGCGGGCCGGCCCGACCGCGAGCGCGGTGACGGTGCCGGGCTCTAACTGTGTGTGCCCGGCGTCGCGGACGATCGCGTACGGGAGCCCCTCCCTGTCCGCCTTGTCGGCCAGCTCGAACAGCCGGCTCTCGGAGTCGCCCTTGAGGACGACCTTCTTCTGTCCCTCGCCCTGCCACTTCTTCCGCGCCCGCTCGCTCGCGTCCTGATACGCCGACAGCGACGCGTGCGCGACCTGCGCGGCGAGCTTCCCCTCGCCCATCCCGATGTCCGTCCGCGCGACGATCGCCTGTTTCATGTCCCGATTCACCGCCGCCGCGGGTTTAGCGCTTTGCTCTCGGTCGTCACGCCGACCGCTGGCGGGCGAGCGACCGAAAAAAGGTCCGAGAGAACGCGACCGGCTTCAGTCGTCGGCGGGCGCCGCACCGCCGCGCGAGCCCGAGCCGAGGCCGGACGCCACGTCGGCGACCGTCCGCTCGTTGTTGACGACCCACCGGAGCAGGAGGAACGCGAAGAGGTACTTCGCGACGATGTCCATCCCGCTGTACGCCCACGAGGTGATCGCGACGTCAAGCACCGCCAACCCCTCGGCGCCGAGCGCCCAGAAGATCGGGTAGCCGAGCCAGAGGACCACGGTGAGCACCTTCAGCGTGTTGAAGATGTCCGCCGTCCCGGCGATCTCGGCGTCCTCGGCCCACTCGGCGAGCAGGATGTAGAGGACGACGACGAAGAACGCGCAGCTGATCGCGTACCACACCCAGCGGAGCAGGTACGAAGACGTCGTCAGCGCGGCCGCGAGGCCGGTGACGCACATCCCGATGTCGGCCACGACGGCCGTGAACAGCTTCGTGGTGTTCGACCCGGCCAGCAGGCCGAGCGCGATGAGGATCATCGGCGTCGACAGCGCCCACGTGAGGTACCGGCCCCACGGGGTGAGAACCTCCTGCCCGGCCAATGCGTGGCCGGCCGGCATTTCGAGGAAGCTCACCGTGAGCCCGGAGACGAGGCCGGTGTAACTGGAGATAGAGACCAGCGGGACCATCAGCGTGGCCACGAATATCAGTTGCGCGCGCGGGTCCTCCACGTTCCGGCCCATGTACACGAAGAGGAGGATCGAGAGGCCCGCGAGGGCGATGTTGATCCAGAGCGACGAAGCGAGGAGCGTGTCGCTCTGAACGGCCTCGAAGATCTGCGTTTGGGTCATTTCGAGCGGGACCATTCCGCCTGCGAGTATGTCGGCCGCTGCTGTTTCGATCATGCGACGGTGTGTATCACGTGGCGTATTTATTAAATGTACCAACCTGACTGGTAAGGTTTTTCTAACAGATTCCGGAACCGACTCGTATTATTCGAAATATTCTTATTTATCGGTTAAATACCAGACGATCGTTTCGTCCCTCGCGGTCATCGACCGACCAGCGGGAGTCGGTCCAGCGGGCCAGCGCCGACGTCCGCCTCGACGGCGGCCGCGCAGTGTTCGCCGCCGAGCAGGCACATCGGCACCCCGATCCCCGGGTTGCTGCTCCCGCCGACGTAGTAGAGCCGGTCGGTCCCGCGGACGCGCGGCCCGGGGCGGAGCGGGCCGGTCTGTCGCATCGTGTGCGCGAGTCCGAGCGCGCTCCCGCCGGGCTGGTCGAACCGCTCGGCGAACTCGGAGACGCACGCGGACTCCTCGGCGACGATCCGGCCGCGGAGGTCGGCGCCGGCCCGCGACGCCACGGCGTCGAGGACGCGCTCCCTGAGCGCCGTCCGTCGCTCGGGGGTGTCGTCGAGCCCGGGCGCGAGCGGCACGAGCGTCACGACCGCCTCGTGGCCGTCGGGCGCGACCGACGGGTCGGTGCGCGAGGGCACGTTCACGTACACGACCGGGTCCGTCTCCCCAGTCGGCCACGCGGGGTCGTCGAATATCGCCGCGAAGTGCGGGTCCCAGTCCGTCGGCAGCGCGAGCGTGTGGTGTTCCAGCTCCGGCAGTTCCCCCTCGACGCCGAGGTACAGCAGGTGCGCCGCGGGCCCGTACGTCCGCCGGTCCCAGTAGTCGCCGACCCGCGAGACGGCGCCGTCGGGGAGCAGCTCGCGCTCGACGTGCGCCGGCGGCGCATTACAGACGACCCGGTCGTGGACGTAGCGGTCGCCGCCGAGCTCGACTTCGACGCCGCCGTCTATCGGCTCCAGCGCCGTCACCTCGACGCCCGTGTGAACGTCTGCGCCGGCGTCGCGCGCCACCGTTTCGACCGCCTCGATCACCTCGTACATCCCGCCCATGGGGTAGTAGACGCCGAGCCCGTAGTCGACGTGGCTCATCAGCTGGTACAGCGCCGGCGTGTTGTGCGGCGACCCGCCGAGGAAGACGAGCGTGTACTCCAACAGCTGCCTGAGCTTCGGGTGATCGACGTACGACCGCACCGTCTCGTCGAGCGTGGAGAGGAGGTCGAGCTCCCGTCCCCCGGCGAGGACGTCCAGCGAGAGGTAGTCTCGGAACCGCGATCGTCCGGGGAGCACGAACCGGTCCATCCCCGCGTCGTACGCTCGCTCGGCGTCGGCGAGGTACTCGCGGAACGCCTCGCCAGCGCCCGCCTCGTACGACTCGAACAGCTCGGCGGCCGCGTCGGGATCGGCGGGCACGTCGGCGCTGTCGCCGTCGTCCCAGAAGACGCGGTAGTGGGGGTCGAGCCGCGTCAAGTCGTAGAACTCCTCGGTCGACCGACCGAAGTCGTCGAAGAACCGGTCGAACAGGTCCGGAAGGAGGTACCACGACGGCCCGGTGTCGAACCGGAACCCGTCGAGTTCGATCCGACCGGCGACCCCGCCGACGCGCTCGGCGCGCTCGTACACCGTCACCTCCGCGCCGGCGGCCGCGAGGTACGCCGCCGCGGAGAGCCCCCCAACGCCCGCCCCCACTACGCCCACCGACTGCCTCCGAAGCGACTCGTCGCTCATGTGTGCGATTTGGTCTCGGTCCCCGTCAGTCGACGCCAACTCTCGACGGGGCTTTATTACGCGCTCCAGCGAGCGGCGGCGACGCGTACTCGTTCGGCTCGCTTTTTTTCCGACTTCGACCGTTTGATCGACATATGGGACGGCGGTCGCGGTCGTCTGACTCCGGTCCTGCCGATCGCTTCGGATCCTCCGGCACCGCCGGAGCCGACGGCGCTCCGGACGCGGTCGGGAGCGGAGCGCCGGTCGCCGCGAGCGACGGCGGCGTCGCCGACGCCGAGGCGGCCCGGAGCGGTTCGGACGGGTCGCGGGCGGCCGGCAGACCCGGCACCGCCGGCGTCCGCGTCGAGGTGGTCGTCCGCGACCCGACGCCGGCGCCGGTGGCGGCGGTGCTGCCGCCCGGCGCGGTCGCGGAGGACGTCGACCGCATCCGCGTCGACGACGGGGTGGTCTCGCAGTTCCGCGCCGACCGCGCCGTCGACGCCGAGCTCGTCTTCGACGGCGGCGACGAGTTCGTCTACCGCTGCCGGAGCAGGGCGCCGGGGCAGTTCCCCGCCGACGCGGTCGAGTCGCTCGGCTACCCGGTCTCGTCGGTGACGGTCCGGACGGCGCCCGACCGCGTCCGGCTCGGGCTGTCGCTGCCCGCGGCCGACCCGCTGGGCGACGTGATCGACGCGCTGGAGGCGACCGGCGAGTCCGCGCGGCTCGAACGGCTCACCAGCTCCGGCGGGGCCGACAGTCGATCGGACCCTGTCGTCGTCGACCGGGGGCGGCTCACGGACCGGCAGCGGGAGGTGGTCCGTACCGCTCAGCGCCTCGGCTACTTCGAACACCCCCGCGAGGCGAGCGCGACGGAGGTGGCCGACGCCATCGGCATCGCCCGCGCCACGTTCTCGGAACACCTCGCGGCCGCGCAGCGCCGCGTCTTCGAGGACCTCGTCGGCGGGTAGGTTCCCGCGCGCCGAGGGCGACCGCGGTATTGAAACCGTTCTGGCCCCGAGGAGAGGTATGTACCGGAGACGGTTCCTTCGACGGGCCGGCGCCGTCGGGAGCGCGGCGACGGCGGTCGGCCTCGCCGGATGCGCGGACGTCGGCGGCGAACCCGACTTCGACGTGGGGATGCTCGCCGCCGCGTATCAGCCCCGAGAGATCACGGTCTCGGTCGGCGACACCGTCGTCTGGGAGAACACGAGCGCGCGGTCGCACACCGTCACCGCGACCGAGGGCGGACTGCCTGACGGCGCGGAGTTCTTCGCCTCCGGCGGCTTCGACGACTTCGAGACCGCCAAGGCGGCGTGGCAGTCCGACTTCGGCGGCATCCTGAAGAACGGCGACCGCTTCGAACACACCTTCACGGTCCCCGGCGCCCACGAGTACGTCTGTATCCCGCACCGCGAGGGCGGCATGTACGGGACCGTCGTCGTCGAGGAGTGAGCCGTGAGCCCGCCCGCCCCCCGCCGAAATCCATTCCCGCCCGCGTCACGAACGAGGGGTGACTGAGAGATGGACCTCTCGCCGCTCCTCGGGACCGACGTCCTGCTGTTCCTCGCGATCGGGCTGCTCGGCGGCGCCCACTGTATCGGCATGTGCGGCCCGCTCGTCACCGTCTACGCGAGTCGGATGGACGCCGACGGCGGCCGGACCGACGGCGGCGGGGCGGGCGCCGCGCGCACGGCGGACAGGGCGACCGGCCGCGAGGGGCACCTCACCACCTACGAGGTCCGCCAGCACACGCTGTTCAACCTCGGACGCGCGGCGAGTTACGCGACAATCGGAACGCTGCTGGGCGCGCTCGGCGGCGCGGTGTTCGTCACCACCGCGACCCTGACCGGCGCCGCCGAAACCGTCCGCGGCGGGGTCGGCCTCCTCGTCGGTGCGGCCGTCATCCTCGTCGGCGTCAGGTACCTCCTCGGCGGCGCGACCGGCGGGGTCCACCTCCCCGGCCTCGAACGCGTCACCGGGTGGCTCACCGGGTACGTCGACCGCCTCGCGAACGGCCCGGGGATCGTCGCGCTCGGCGCGGTCCACGGGCTGTTACCCTGTCCGATCCTCTACCCGGCGTACCTCTACGCGTTCGCCAGCGGCTCGGCGGTCGCCGGCGGCGTCGCGCTCGGCGCGCTCGGGCTCGGGACGATCCCGGCCGTCTTCGCCTACGGGACGCTGATCGAGAGCGTCGACCCCGTCCACCGCCGCCGGGTCCACCGGCTGCTCGGCGTCGCGTTCGTCGCGCTCGGCTACGTGCTGTTCGCTCACGGGCTGATGTCCGTCGGGATCCACGTGCCGCACCCGCGGCTCCCGTTCTGGAACCCGCTCGACGCCGGCATGGGGGGCATGTGAAATGAGCGGGGCCGCTCGACCGCCGGACGCGGGCGACGACCCCTCCGCGTGTACCCTCTGTGAGCTTCCGACCGAGGGCGTCGACGTCACCGACGGCGAGGGCAACCGCTTCTGTTGTACCGGCTGCCGCGACGTGTACGCCGCGCTCGGCGACGTCGACGTCGACGCCGACGCGGTCCGCGAGCGGCGGCAGGAACGCGGCGACGACGGTGCGGGCGGGCCCGACGACCCCGACGCCGAGGGCGGGTCCGGCGACCGCGACGTGCCCGAGGGTCACGAGGCGACGTTCCTGGAGGTCGACGGGATGCACTGCGCGACCTGCGAGGCGTTCATCGAGACGGTCGCGACCGACGCCGACGGCGTCAGCGGCGCGAGCGCGAGCTACGTCACCGACACGGTGCGGATCGACCACGACCCGGACGCGGTCACCATCGACGACCTCACCGAGACCGTGAGCGGGCTTGGATACAGCGCGTACGACCGCGACGACGCCTTCTCGCGCCGACAGGCGCGGAACATGGCGACGGCGCGGCTCGCCGCGGGCGTCCTCGTCGGGATGGCGGTCATGCTCCAGTACATCGTCCTCATCTACCCGACCTACTTCGCGTTCCCGTTCTACAACGAGCGCACGCTGGAGTACCTCAACCAGGCGATGGCCTCGACCTCCGGAACGTACTTCTTCATCGTCATCGGCGTCCTCACCACCATCGTCCTCTTCTTCACCGGGAAGCCGATCCTGCGGGGCGCGTACGTCAGCGCGAAGACGCGCTCGCCGAACATGGACCTCCTCGTCGCCATCGCGGCAGTGAGCGCCTACCTCTACAGCACGCTCGCGGTGATATTCGTCGAGTCGCCCTCGATATACTACGACGTGACCGTCGCCATCGTCGTCATCGTCACCGTCGGCAACCACTACGAGGACTCGGTGAAGGACCGCGCGACCGAACTGCTCTCCGAGGTCACCGCCGTCCAAGTCGACGACGCCCGGCGGCTGACCGCGGACGGAGAGCCGGAGTCGGTCGCCGTCGACGCGCTCGAACCGGGCGACCGGCTCCTCGTGCGCGCCGGCGAGCGGGTCCCGGTCGACGGCGAGGCGGTCGACGGCGACGCCGCGGTCGACGAGTCGGTCGTCACCGGCGAGTCGCTCCCGGTCCGGAAGGTCGCCGGCGACGCGGTCGTCGGCGGCTCCGTCGTCGCCGACGGGTCGCTCACGGTCGCGGTCGGCCCGGACGCGACCTCCAGCCTCGACCGCGTCGCGGAGCTGGTGTACGACCTCCAGAGCGGGAACCACGGCGTCCAGAAGCTCGCCGACCGGCTCGCGACGGTGTTCGTCCCCGCCGTCCTCGGCATCGCGGTCGTCGCCGCGGGCGCGTCGCTCGCGCTCGGCGGGGCACCGACCGACGCGATGCTCGTCGGGCTGACGGTGCTGATCGTCTCCTGCCCGTGCGCGCTCGGGCTGGCGACGCCGCTCGCGGTCGCCGCCGGCATCCGCGACGCGCTGGAGCGCAACATCGTCGTGTTCGACGACACCGTCTTCGAGCGGATCCGCGACGCGGACACGGTGGTCTTCGACAAGACCGGGACGCTGACCACCGGCGAGATGCGGCCGATCGCCCGCGAGGTCGACGACGACCTGCTCCGGCTCGCTGCCGCGCTCGAATCGCGCTCCGCGCACCCGGTCGGGCAGGCCGTCGCGGCGGCGCGAGCCGAGGTCGGCACCGAGGGCGCCGCGCTCGACGGCGCGACCGGCGACGGCACCGGGCCGGCCGTCGCCGACGGCGGCGCGGAGGCGGTCGACGCCTCGACGGAGGGGCCGGACCCCTCGGCCGACGCGGGCGGGCCCGCGGTCGAGTCCTTCGAGGACCACGCCCGCGGCGTCTCCGGCGTCGTCGACGGGGTCGAGGTCGTCGTCGGCCACCCGGACCTGTTCGACGAGCGCGGGTGGACCGTCCCCGACGCGGTCCGCGAGGCGGTCGCCGACGCGCGGGACGTGGGGCGCGTCCCGGTCGCGGTCGGCCGCGACGGCGCCGCGGAGGGGTTCCTCGTGGTCGGCGACGAGCTCCGCGAGGGCTGGGAGGAGACGGTGACGGCGCTCGATCGCTCGGGCGTCGAGGTGATCGTCCTCACCGGCGACGACGAGCGCGCCGCGACTGTGTTCGCCGAGCACGCCGCCGTCTCGTCGGTGTTCGCCGGCGTGCCGCCCGAGGGGAAGGCCGAGGCGGTCGGGCGGCTGAAGGAGCGCGGCGTCACCGTGATGGTCGGCGACGGCACCAACGACGCGCCGGCGCTCGCGGCGGCCGACCTCGGGGTCGCGCTCGGCGGCGGCACCGCGATGGCGGCCGACGCCGCCGACGTGGCGATCGTCGACGACGAGCTCGGCTCCGTGGCGACCGTCTTCGAGCTCGCCCGGGCGGCCGGCCGGCGCGTGAAGGGGAACATCGGCTGGGCGTTCTGCTACAACGCGATCGCCATCCCGCTCGCGGCGACCGGACTGCTGAACCCCCTCTTCGCCGCCGTCGCGATGGGGGCGTCGAGCCTCCTCGTGGTGACGAACTCCTCGCGGGCGCTGCTCGCGGACGACTGAGGGCGGCCCGTGACGCGGCCGCGCCCGCCCCTACCGCAAGCGACTTTCGGCTCACGCGAGTAGACCTGAGCGATGACAGACCAACAGCAGCAGCCCGCGACGCCGACGCGGAACGGAATGCCCGTTTTCGGGCTCGGCACGTGGGAGAACGACGACCCCGCCCAGTGTACCGAGTCGGTCGCGAACGCGCTCGACGCCGGCTACCGCCACGTCGACACCGCGCAGATCTACGGCAACGAGGCGGCCGTCGGCGACGGGATCGCGAAGAGCGACGTCGACCGCGACGACATCTTCCTCGCGTCGAAGGTGTGGATCGACGAGCTCGCGCCCGCGGACGTCGCCTCGTCGACCCGCGAGAGCCTCGACAAGCTCGGCGTCGACGCGGTCGATCTCATGTACGTCCACTGGCCGGCCGGGGAGTACGAGCCCGAGGAGACGCTGCCGGCGTTCGCCGAGCTCCGCGACGACGGCCTGATCGACCGCATCGGCGTCTCGAACTTCGAACCCGAACACCTCGACGCCGCGACGGACGCGCTCGGCGAGGCGCCGTTCGCGAACCAGGTCGAGATGCACCCGCTGCTCCGCCAGGAGGAGCTCCGCGACTACGCCGACGCCAACGGCATCGAGCTCGTCGCCTACTCGCCGCTCGCCCGCGGGGAGATCCTCGACGACCCGGCGATCGCCGACATCGCCGAGAAGCACGGCGTCAGCGCGGCGCAGGTGAGCCTCGCGTGGCTGCGCGAGTCCGGCGTCACCGCCATCCCGAAGGCGACCGGGATCGACCACATCCGCGACAACCTCGCGAGCCTCGACCTCGAACTCGACGACGAGGACGTCGAGGCCATCGACACGCTCGGCCGGACCGACCGGCAGCTGAACCCCGACTTCGGGCCCGACTGGTAGGGCGTCCGGCTCACTTCGCCGCCCGCGGGAGCGACACCGTGATCCGGTTGCCGCGCTCGCGGCCGGCCGGATCGGAGTCGACCGCGACGTCCCCGTTGGACAGCTCCACGCTCCAGTAGACGACCCAGAAGCCGAGGCCGCTGCTGTGGTAGACGTGCGTCATGTCGTGGTCGCCGGTGAGCACGTCGGCCTCGACCGACGGTATCGCCGGGAGGTCGTCTTCGATCACGAGTTCGGCGCCGTCGTCGGTCCGACGCAGTCGGACCGTCACCGTCGGCCTCCCGTCGTCGCTGTGCTGAAACGGGTTCTCGAGGAGTTCGGTCACCGCCGACCGGAGTTCGCAGCGCCCGTCGACGGTGACCGCGTCGAGGCCGTCGACCGTGATCGACCCCTCGGGGTATCGGTCCCTGACGGTCTCGACGCACCCCTCGACCACGCTCCGGAGGTCGATCCGATCGGTCTCCCGCTGGTCGGTGATGAGGTCGATGACCTCCCGTTCCTTCTCTGCGGTCTGGAGGAGGCGTTCGCCGACCCGTCGGATCACCGCCGTGTGTTCCGCCGCCTCCGGTACGTCGGCCTCGAGGTCCTCGACCGTCCCGAGGACGATGTTGAGTTCGTTCCGGAGGTTGTGGCGCAGGAGGTTGTCCATCACGACGAGCTGTCGTTCCCGACGGCGGCGGTCGGTGACGTCCTTGGTGAACCCCGTGATGCGGACGACCTCGCTGTCCTCGATTATCGGCTCGCCCTGGACCCACACCCACCGGTTGTAGTTCTCTTCGGGGTTCACCCGGTACTCAATATCGACGGAGTCGCCCGCGGCGAGCAGTTCCATCGCCTCCTCGACCGCGGGCCGGTCGTCCGGATGGACCGCGTCGAGGAACTTGTCCGGGTCGCCGCGGATCTCGTCAGTCGGCGTGCCGTATATGTCCTCGTACGCGGGGTTCACGAAGAGGAGCTCCGACCAGTCCGCGTCGAACATCCAGAGGACGTCGCCGGAGACCGCCGCGATTTCTTTGAGGTGGGAGGTGGCCTCTGCGCGCTGCCGCTCGGCGCGGACGCGGTCGGTCACGTCCCGCGAGCTGACGACGTACCCGTCGAGTTCGTCGTCGGTGAGATTCGACATCCGGCTCTCCAGCCAGACCCACGACCCGTCCGCAGTGTGGTGGCGGTACTCGACGGTCTCCTCGGCGAACCCGTCGCTGGTGATCGTTCGCTGGAACGCCGCACGGACCGCCTCACGGTCGTCCGGGTGTATGTACTCGAAGGCGACCTCGCCCACGAGCTCCGCCGGCGGGATGCCGAGAATCCGCTCTGAAGCCCCGTTAACGAACGTGAACCGACCTTCGTCGTCGACCAGGGCGATCTTGTCCTGGGCCTGATCGAGCAGCAGCCCGAGCGGTTCGGACCCGTTCATTCCCTCATGCTCCCACGCGTACGCGTATAATCGTCACGGCCGTTCGCGTCCGTCGGCGGTCACGGACGAACTACGCCACCGGAAGGGACCACGGCGTGTCGGGACGCGATCAGACGGTCCGAGTGGACCCCGTTCAGTCGTCGCTCGCCGAGAGCGCCTCTCGAATCTCTTCCAGCTTGAAATAGGATGCGAGACCGAGTATCGTCACGGGCCACAGACCGACGAACTGCCCGCGCTGCTTGTCGCCGCGCACGTAGTAGAAGTACAGCGCGAGCGCCACCGACCCCACGGACGCGAACACCGCGGGTCCGAGTCCGTCACTACCGACCTCTTCGACAACTTCTGCCGCCGTCTCTTCTGTTGTATCGCTCACATACGATTAACGCCCCAGACGGGCATATGTGTTTCCTTGCTGTGAGCCCTACTTCGGGCCGTATTCGTCTCACGTCGCCGGCGGCGGCGTCACGATGACCCCGACCGCTCGCTCCGAAACACGAGCACGAAGATCAGGACCGACAGCACGATCATGACCGCCGCGAACACGCGCTCGTCGTCTGTCACAGCGTCGACCGGATCTTGGAGCATACGTCCGGTACGGCCCCCACGCTAATGTATCTCGGTATCAGCGGCGAACGCGACTCGTCCCCGTCAACACTGGCGACTCCGCACGAGCGGACGCCGTCGCTCGGACCGCCGACGGCCGGCCCACCCTCCCGCGAACCGCACGAAACGATTTGAGGCCGCGGACCGTACTGCGAGCATGCGTGACATTAACCCGGACACGCTGATGCTGGTGGCGGGTGTGGCGATCTCACTGATCGCGCTCTTAGAGCTGTATCCGCTCTGGAAAAATCGGAGAGACGACCGACGGTGACGGCCGTCCCTTTCACACCGGACCCGCATTCGGCGGCCACGGCGCACCGACTCCCCGGCGGCCACGGCGACGGGCGTGCCGGTCCTGAGCGCGACACGGGGACCGGGCGGCGACCCTTCAGACGTGTTCCGCGAGGAAGTCGACGATCCCGCGGTACGCCTCGATCCGGTTGTCGAGCTTCGCGAACCCGTGTCCCTCGTCCTCGAAGATCAGTTTCCGCACCGGGACGCCCTGTTCGCGCGCCTCCTCGACGATCTGCTCCGCCTCGCCGACGGGCACCCGCGGGTCGTTCTCGCCGTGGAGGACGAACAGCGGGGCCGCGATCCGGTCGATGTTGTTGATCGGGGAGACGGACTCGAGGAACTCGCGGTCCGCGTCGAGCGAGCCGTACTCGGCCTCGCGCAGCGACCGCCGCCACTCCCCGGTGTTCTCCAAGAACGTCACGAAGTTCGCGATGCCGACGATGTCGACCCCGGCGGCCCACAGCTCCGGGTACTCGGTCAGCGACGCGAGCACCATGAACCCGCCGTAAGAGCCGCCCATCGCGACGACGCGGTCCGGGTCGACCTCGGGGTGGTCGTGGAGCCAGCTGACGCCCTCCCGGACGTCCTTCACCGAGTCCATCCGGTTCTCCACGTCGTCGAGCCCGGAGTACGCCTTCCCGTACCCCGAGGAGCCCCGGACGTTCGGTTCGAGGACCGCGTACCCGTTGTTCAGCAGGTACTGCGTCACAGAGGCGAAGGATGGCCGCCGCTGCGACTCCGGCCCGCCGTGGATGTCGACGACGACCGGGTACCCAGACTCCGGCGGCTCCGTCTCGGGCACGGAGAAGAACGCTGGGATCTCCCGGCCGTCGAACGTCGGGTAGTGGACCAGCTCGCGCTCGACGAACGTGTCCGCCGGGATCCCCGCGGTCGAGGCGCGCGTCCACCGCTCCGCCTCGCCGCTCGTCGCGTCGACGACGTGGACGTTCGCGTTGTGGGTGCTCCCCGTCGTCGTCACGGCGAACCGGTCGCCGTCGGGCCCGAAGCTCACGCCGCCGGCGACGCCGTCCGGGAGGTCCGGCTCCGGGAACTCGTCGATGCGGTCGGGGGCGACGAGTTCGCCCGCCGTGAGTTCGGTGTAGCCGTCGACGTTCCGGGAGTAGACGACCCGGCGGGAGGACTCGTCTATCGCGACGCCGTCGACGTTCCACTCGCCCCCGTCGGCGACGACGGCGAACTCGTCGGTCTCCAGGTCGATCCGCTCCAGGCGGAGCGTGTCGGTGTCGCGGTCGGTGACGAGGTACACGCTCTCGCCGTCGGGCCCCCACTCCGGACCGGCGTACCGCACGTCGCCCTCGTGGGGCGTGTGGTGGGTCAGGTCGCCGCTCGCGAGGTCGAGGGTGTACACGTCGTGGTCGAACGAGGAGTGCGCCTCGTGGACGATCAGCCGGTCGTCGCTCGGCGACCACCCGGCGACGGAGAGCCAGCCGTCCCCCTCGTGGACCAGCTCCGCGTCGTCGCCGGTCTCGTCGCGGGCCTGAACGTACACGTCGAAGACGGCCTCGTCGCGGCGGTTCGACGCGAACGCGAACCGGTCGCCCGCCGAGTCCCAGCCGCCCCACCGGTGTTTCGCCTCCGGCTTGGCCGTCAGCTCGGTGATCCCCCCCGACTCGTAGTTGAGCAGGTACAGCTGCGCGCGCTCGTTGCCGCCCTCGTCCATTCCGAACACCGCTTCGGACCGCTCCGGCGAGGAGTCGACGAAGGAGACTGACTCCTCGAAGAACGTGTGCTGCTCGGGCCACGACTCGGGCCCGCGGACCGACCACACCTGCCCCGTGCCGGTCGTGTCGAGGAGGAACGACAGCCGACCGTCGGGGCCGAGGTCGGCGCCGCCCGCGTTCCGCACGTTGAGGTAGCGTTCGATGTCGTACTGTCGCATGACACTCGGTTCCGCGCCTGCCGTGAAACCGTTTCGGGTGACGGAACCCTCGCCGCGGTCCCGCGACTCCTCGAGATGCCGTGTCTTTTTACCGACTCCCCCCGTGCGGTCGGCGTATGCGCGTCGCGTTCGCCTCGCTCTTCGCCCCCGGACACGGGGAGACCCCGGCGCGAACGCGGACCCTGCGGACCGCTCGCGCGCTCGCCGACCGCGGCCACGACGTGGTCTGGCTCTGCGCACAGTGGTGGGGCGGCGACCACGACGCCTTCGAGGAGGACGGGATCGGGTTCCGGGCGGTCACCGTCGAGCCCGCGCCGATCCCGTTCGCCGCGCGGCTCCCGGCCGCGGTCCGGCGCGCGGGAGCCGACGTGGTCCACGCGGTCAACAGCCCGCCGACGCCGGCGCTCGCAGCCACGGTCGCGGGGTCGCTCTCGCGGGTCCCGGTCGTCGTCGACTGGTGGCGCGACCACCCCGCCGACGCCCGCCGGTGGTACCGGCCGCTCGCCCGCCGCGCGGACGCGGTCTCGACCCCCTCGCGGACCACGAAGACCCGCGTCCGCGAGCACGGGGCGGACGGCGACGACGTGCGCGTGCTCCCCGAGAGCATCGACTTCGACGCGGTCGAGTCCGCCGGCGTCGACGACCGCTTCGACGCGGTGTACGCCCGGCGACTCGACCGCCACGCCAACGTCGAGACGTTCCTGCTCGGGCTCGCCGAGCTGCGCGGCCGCGACTGGACCGCGGCGGTGATCGGCGACGGCCCCGAGCGCGGCCGGATCGAGGCGACCGCCAGCAACCTCCGGATCGCCGACCGGGTCGAGTTCCTCGGCGACCTGCCGCTCGACGAGCGGCTCCCGATACTCAAGGGGACGCACGTCGCGGTCGCCACCGCCACGTGGGAGACGTTCGCGACCGACCTGCTGTGGGCGGTCGCGTGCGGCTGCGTCGCCCTCGTGGAGTACCAGGCCGACTCCAGCGCCCACGAGCTCGTCGAGGGGCGCGAGCGCGGGCGACTCGTCACGAGCCCGGCGGAGCTGGCCGACGAGTTCGTCGCGGTCGGCGACCTCGAACGCCGTGCGGTCGACCGCGAGTTCGCGTCGTTCGACCGCGAGGCGGTTATCGACCGGTACGTCGCGCTGTACGAGGAGCTCGTCGACGGGGAGTGACGGGACTGCGGGGTGACCCGCGAACGGAGGAAGAACCGCGAACTGTCGGGAGGACCGCGGACCGGCGCGACGGACGGCGAGAGGGGAGCGACCGCCCGCTACGCCTGGTCCTGCCCGGTGATCGTGCCGCCGTACTTCATGAAGACGAACGCCAGCCCCAGCGTGCTCACCATCGCGATGAACGTCGCGATGCCGAGCGCGCGGGCGGCGTCCGGGACGAACACCGCGTTCGACCCGCCGCCGCCGACCTCGACGGTGGGGATGTCCTCGCCGACGGCGAGGCCGGCGTGCATGCCGACCGCGGTGTGGGGCACGCAGTGGTAGTGGGTGATCCCGGCGTCCTCGCTCGACGTCTCGTACTCGTACGTCGCTCCCTCCTCGCCGACGGGGTCGCCGCTGTCGAGGCTGGCCGGGCCGCCGCCCTCGACCGTCTGGACGTTGTGGGAGCCGCCGGCGCCCGTCCACTCCCAGGTGATCGTCGTCCCCTCGTCGACCCACACGAGTGTCGGGTCGAACGCGAGGCCTTGGTCGCCCGCCCCGACCGAGATGGTCACCGAGTCCTGACCGCGGGCGTCGGTGTACGACCCGACGTTCCCTTCGGTCGCGCTGGGCCAGTCGGGCTCCACTTCCTGTGCCGCCGCCGTCCCCGCCGTCGCCGTCGCCGCGCCGGCGGCGGCCGCCGCACCGCCGGCCGTCCGCATGAACGCGCGCCGAGAGACGTCGTCCGAACTCATACGAGGCGGTTCGTGGTGACCCGTAGTGAATATGTTGATCCGAACGCGGCGTCGACCCCGCTCTACTTATAAGAAATCGCCGCCTCGGCGGCCGGAAATCACAGCGAAATCTACCGCCGGATCCGGTCGAGGTCGTCGACGAAGGCCCGGAGCGCCGAGCGCGTCACGTGCGGCATACACACGACGCGGAGTTCGCCGGCGCCGGTCCGCGACACCTTCCAGCCGGCGTCGCGGAGCGACTCGAACTCCGACTCGGGCACGTCGGCCGCGACGAGCGGGAGCTCCGGCTCGACGACGCGGTAGCCGCGATCCGCGAGCTCGTCGGCGAGCCAGTCGGCGTTGTCGGCCGCGCGTTCGGCCGCCTCGCGGTATCCGTCGGGCCACAGCGCGTCCATCGCCGCGACGGCGCCCGCGACGCCCGCGCCGCTCCGGGTCCCGGTCAGCGTCGCCTGCGACCGGGACTCCAGGTAGGGGGTGTCGACCGCGAGCGCGTCGAGCGCGGCGTCCTCGCGCGCCAGCAGGCCGCCCGCCGGCACCGGGGCTTGCCCGTACTTGTGGGGGTCGATCGTCAGCGTGTCGACCGCGGCGTCGGCGAACGCCCACGCGTGGTCGGTGAACGGGAGGACGAACCCGCCCCACGCGGCGTCGACGTGGAACCGCGCCCCGACTTCCTCGGCGATCGCCGCCAGCTCGGGGATCGGGTCGACCCGCCCGTACTCCGTGCTGCCGGCGACGCCGACGACGAGTGCGGTCCCGTCGTTGACCGCGGCCGCGACGGCGTCGACGTCGGCCCGGAAGTCGTCGTCGAGGGGGACCGTCCGCAGCTCGACCCCGAGCACCTCCGCGGCCTTCGTGAACGAGAAGTGCGCGCTCGCCGGCGCGACGACGTTGACCTCGTTCCCGTCGCTCCCGCCGTGTCGGTTCCGCGCCGACCGCACCGCCTGGACGTTCGCCTCGGTGCCGCCGGAGGTGACGTACCCCGCGGCGTCGGCGGGGGCCGAGTGGGCCGCGAGCGTCGCGAGCCCCTCGACCGCCCGGGCCTCCAGCTCCGCCACCGACTCGTACGTCGCGGGGTCGCCGGGGTTCGTCGCGAGGAATCGCTCGGCGGCCGCGCGGGCGTCCGGGTGCGGCTCGGTACACATCGAGGAGAGCACCCGGTCGAACGACTGCGGCTCCGGTTCCGGCTGTCGCATCTGCCACCCTGTTACGTGGGGCGGCTCTTACCCGTTCCGCTCTCGGCGCCGGGAGAGAAACGCACCGCGAGCGGACTCAGCGAACCGAATCGAGTAGGAGGCGCTGTTCGGTCCGCTTCACCTCGTGTTGGACGTCGCGGACCGCGTCGATGTTCGCCGAGATCGAGGAGACCCCCTTCTCGACGAGGAACTCGACCATCTCGGGCTTCGAGCCGGCCTGCCCGCAGATGCTCGTGTCGACGCCGAGCTCGCGGCACGTCTCGATGGTGTCGCCGATGAGCCGCAACACGGCGGGGTGGAGCTCGTCGAACCGGTCGGCGACGTGCTCGTTGTTGCGGTCGACCGCGAGCGTGTACTGGGTGAGGTCGTTGGTCCCGAAGGAGGCGAAGTCGATGCCCGCCTCGGCGAGCTCCTCGATCTGGAGCGCGCTGGCGGGCGTCTCGATCATCACGCCCCAGCGGTGCGTCTCGGGGTCGATCCCGGCCTCGCGCATGTGCCGCGCGATCCCCTCCACGTCGGCGGCGTCGTTGACCAGGGGGAACATCACCTCCAAGTTGTCGTACCCCATGTCGTAGAGGCGCGCGAACGCGGCCAGCTCCTGCCGGAACGGCTCGGGCTTGTCGAGGCTCCGGCGGATCCCGCGCCAGCCGAGCATCGGGTTGTGCTCGGCCGGCTCGCCCTCGCCGCCCTCCAGCTCGCGGAACTCGTCGGTCGGCGCGTCGATGGTCCGGACGCGGACCGGTCGCGGGTAGAACTCGTCGGCGACGCGCCGGACGCCCTCGATCAGCTCGTCCTGATAGGCGCGGGCGCCGTGGTCGGCGATGTACGTCTCGGGCGTCTTCCCGAGCGACAGCACCATATGTTCGATCCGGAGCAGGCCGACGCCGTCGGCGCCCGTCGCCGCCGCGCGCTCGGCCGCTTCCGGGATCGAGACGTTCACCTTCACCTCCGTCGCCGTCATCGGCTTGACGGGGGTCTCGGGGCGCGCGGCCTCGACCGGCTCGAACTCCTCGCCCGGCTCGGCCGACTCGTCCTCGCCGGCCCGGAGCGTCCCCTTGTCACCGTCGAGCGTGACCTGCTGGCCGTCTTCGAGGACGCGGGTCCCGTTCCCCGTCCCGACGACCGCGGGGACGCCGAGCTCGCGGGAGATGATCGCGGCGTGGCTCGTCATCCCTCCCTCGTCGGTGACGATGCCGGCGGCGCGCTTCATCGCCGGCACCATGTCGGGCATCGTCATCTCCGTCACCATCACGTCCCCCTCCTGTACCTGATCGAGGTGGTCGAGCTTGTGGACGAGCCGGACGGCCCCGGAGACCACGCCCGGGCTGGCGCCGAGCCCGTCGACGAGCACGTCCGCGTCGTCGTCGCCGCCCCGCGCAGTCGTCGCGCCCTCGCCGTCGGCGGCCGCCGCGTCGGCGCCGCTCGCTCCGCCCTCGTCGCCGGCGTCCTCTCGGATCGTCGTGATCGGGCGCGACTGGAGCATGTATATCTCGCCGCCGTAGATCGCCCACTCGACGTCCTGCGGGGCGCCGTAGTGGTCCTCCACGCGCTCGCCGAGCTCGACGAGGTCGCCGATCTCCCCGTCCGAGAGGACCCGCTCGCTCCGCCGGTCCTCGTCGACGTCGAGCTGGACCGTCTCGCCGGTGTCGGGGTCTTTCACCATCTCGACTTTCTTGTCCGCGACGGTGACCTCGTCGACCGCGCCGCGCTCGCGGTCGTACACGTAGTTGTCGGGCGAGACGGTTCCGGAGACGACCGCCTCGCCGAGCCCCCACGCCGCCTCGATGGTGACCTGCGGGTCGCCCGTCGAGGGGTGGCTGGTGAACATCACGCCGGACTTCTCGGCGTCGACCATCCGCTGGACGACGACCGCGATGTCGACGTCCGCGTGCGGGAACCCGCGCTGCTGCCGGTAGTAGATCGCGCGCTGGGTGAAAAGCGAGGCCCAGCACTCCTTGACGCGCCGGAGGAGGTCGTCCTCGCGGACGTTGAGGAACGTCTCCTGCTGGCCGGCGAACGAGGAGTCGGGGAGGTCCTCGGCGGTCGCGGACGAGCGGACCGCGACGAACGCCTCCTCGCCGTCCTCGCCCATCGCCCGGTACTGTTCCAGTATCTCCTCGCGGACCTCCTCGGGGAACGGGGTGTCGAGGATCAGCCGCTCGGCGGTCGCCTCGGCCTCGCGGAGGGCGGCGGAGTCCTCCGGGTCCACGTCGACCGCGTCGAACAGCTCGTCGTCGATCCCGGCCTCCTCGATGAACGTTCGATACGTGCCCGCGGTGACGGCGAACCCCGGCGGCACCGGGAGCCCCGCACCGATGAGTTCGCCGAGCGACGCGGCCTTCCCACCGACGGTCCCGACGTCGTCGGCGTCGACGTCCTCCAGCAAGAGTACTGCCATTCGTGTACCCGGAGGATCCGCGAGGCGACCTATGAAGCTTCCGGCATGCGAAACGGTGAATAAAACACAACTCGGGACCGAGTTGTCTCCGACGGCGCAGCATGGGGGATCGTCCCGGACGCGAACCCGCGAACGAGCGACTGGCACCGTGCGGTAGCCCGACCGGAAACAGTTCGTCGACGACTGAACACCGATCGTCCGTCAAAACGAGGGCCGGAGCGTCGGGGACAGCGAACCGGATACCGGTTCGTACAACCTCATAATCGATGAATCGGTCTATACTTACCTCCCGTTCCGCGTTCGGATCCCGTAACGATTTACAGGGTCTGTAACAGCATTCCGGACGACTGTCCTCGGCTCGGAGTCCGCGTCGTCAGCTCTCGTCGAGCCGCCGACGCTCGTCGCGCAGCAGTCGCTCCCAGAGCCCGAACAGGGCGCTGTCGAGGTCGTACGCCTCGTCGACGCGCCGGACCCAGCGGTCGTCGGCGAACAGGTGCCGCTGGAACCGACGCACGTCCGGCGAGAGGTGGTCCCGATCGCCGCCGTAGTACGACAGCGACTCCTCGCGGGTCCGCGCGATAAGGTCGGCGGGCACGTCGATGCCGTCCGCGGCCGCGACGTGGACGAACCACTCTAAGTGGAGCAGCGAGTCGGCGAGCAGGAACCGCTCGCGGAAGCCGGAGGCCCGCGACAGCGCCGGCGCGCCGTCGATCCGCACGTCGGCCGGCCGCGAGAACCGCGGCGCGGTCGCGGTCACGGACGCCCGGTCGGCGACCGCGCCGGCGACTCGGCGCAGCCGCCAGTCGCAGTACCGCACCGGCGCGATGAGCGCGAGCTCGTACCACGTCGGCAGCCACTCGCAGTACGGCTCCGAGAACGCCCCGTCCGCGAGCAGCGTCGCCGCGACCGACCGGGCCTCGTCCGGCGTCAGTTCGTCGGGGGCCGTCCGGAGGCGGCGCTCGACTCGGTCGCCGTTGAGGCTGTCGACGCCCGAAAAGCCCATTCCCTCGGCGACGCCGGCCGTGTACGCGCGGCCGGCGGCGTACCAGCTCGCGAAGTCGGCGGTCGTCGTCAGCCGCAGCAGTCGGAGGACCGTGATACTGACATGACGGGCCGGGCCGGAATAACCGTTCGGTCAGCGGTCGACCGCGCCCCCACTCACCGCACCGTCCCCGGCCGCCGCGTCGGCGTCGTCCCCGTCCGGTTCGGCCGATCCGTCGAGCGCGTCGTCGAGCCCCCACTCGGCCGCCCGGTCGCGGGCCTCGGCTCGCGCCTGCTCGCGGATCGCATCGATCCGGTCGTCGTCCGCGAGGAAGGCGGCGACGGCGTCGTCCTCGTCGTCGCCGTCGCGCAGTCGCTCTCCGGGCGCCGCGTCGCGGGTCCGCTCGGCGAGGTCGGCGTCGTCGGCCAGCTCGGTCGCGGCCGCGTCGGGCGCGACCCGCAGCGACTCCTCCTCGTGGGCCGCCGCCAGTCCGCTCCGGTCGACGGCGTACAGCTCGACGCGGTAGGGGCCGGGGACCGCGAGCTCCGCGAGCGCGTCCGGCCCGCCGCTGTCCGTCACCGTGTTGTACGCCAGCACGGGCACGCCGTCCTCGAAGGTGAGGACGCCGCGTGCCTTGCCCGAGAGTAGCAGCGTCTCCTGCGGGACGAGCGTCGCGTAGCCGGTCAGCCCGCGGTCGAGCGCGCGCGACAGCGTCGTTCCCACGTCGGAGACTACCCGCGAGCGCAGGAGCGTCCCCCGCGGGACGGTGAGGGTCGGCGACGCCGACCCGTCGCCCTCCGGGCTTCCGCTCATGGCGTGTCGGGCACGACCGCGCTGCGGAACCGGTCGGCGACCGCGTCGCCGTCGCCGTCGCGCACGTCGAGCCGGTCGGCGGCCCGCCGGTAGCGCGCGGCGGCCTCGCTCTCCGGCGCGTGCGCGATCAGCGGCTCGCCGGCCCGGCGCGCCGCGCGGACCGCGTCGCTCTCGGGGACGTTCGCGAGGACGGGGCCGCCGAAGTGGCGCTCCGCCTGCGCGGCGACGTCGTCGGCCCCGCCTCTGACCTTGTTGAACAGGACGCCGGCCGTCTCCGTGCCGTACGAGCGCGCGTACTCCTGGACCTTCAGGCCGTCAGAGAGCGCGGGGATCGTCGGCTCGACGACGACGACGACGCGGTCCGCGAGGACGACCGGCAGCACGGCGGACTTCGAGCCCAGCGCGGCGGGCGAGTCGAGCAGGAGCACGTCGGTGTCGCGCGCGAGCTCGGCCACCACGTCGCGGAGCCGCTCCGGCTCCGCGGCCTCGAAGCCCGCGAGCGAGGTGCCACAGGGGACGACCGAGAGTCCGAACCGCTCGTAGGTCGCCTCGTTCACGTCCGTCGCGGTGCCCTCGACGAGGAGGTCGTGAAGGGTAACCGCCGCGTCGTCGAGCCCGGCGTGAAAGAGGAGGTTCGCCATGCCGGTGTCGGCGTCCACGACGGTCACGTCGTGATCGGCCGCGAGCGCCATCCCGAGCGCGAGCGTGCTCGTCGTCTTCCCCGTGCCGCCCTTCCCGCTGGCGACCGCGAACGCCTCGACCATACGCCCGGTCGCCCGGCGGTCCGAATAAATCCTCTTCATCGCGCTCGCCCGCTTCGCTCCTCGGCCGTGTCGGCGGCAGCGCTTTTGATCCCGCGGCGCGATGGGAGCACCATGGTCGAGACGATAGCCGCCGACGAGTTCCGCGACAGGATCGACGAGCGACGGCGCGGCGAGCGCTCGTTCGCCGTGGTCGACACGCGACCCGAGGAGAGCTTCGCGGGGTGGCGCGTGGCGGACGCGGTCCACTACTTCTACAAGCCGTTCCACGAGTTCGACGTCGACGACTTCGAACGCGAGACCGGGCTCTCGACCGACGACAGCGTAATCACGCTGTGCGCGAAGGGGAAGGCCTCCGACGACTTCGCCGCCGAGCTCGACGCCGCGGGGTACGAGGACGTGACCGTCGTCGCCGACGGCATGCGCGGCTGGTCCGCGGTGTACGACAGCACCGAGGTCCCGCTCGGCGACCGGCCCGACGCGGCCCCGCCGCTCGACCTCGTCCAGGTCCAGCGCCGCGCGAAGGGGTGTCTGGGCTACCTCGTGGTCGGCGGTCGCGAGCCGGGCGACGCGGACCACGTTCCCGCCGACCGATCCGACGCCCGGGACGGCTCCGACCGCGTCGCCGTCGCTATCGACGTCTCCAGACACGGCGACGAGTGGGTCGAGGCGGCCGCCGAACGCGGCGCGTCGATCGCGGCCGTTGTCGACACGCACGTTCACGCGGACCACCTCTCGGGCGGCCGGGCGCTCGCTGACGACCTCGGTGTCCCGTACTACCTGCCCGCCGCGGCCGCTGCCCGCGACGTGGCCTCCGAGTTCGAGCCGATCGAACGCAACGAGACGCTGGACGCCGGCGGCGTCGACCTGAAGGCGCTCGCGACGCCCGGGCACACCGACGACGGCGCGAGCTACCTCGTCGGCGACGCGGCGGTGCTCACGGGCGACACGCTGTTCACCGACAGCGTCGGCCGGACGGAGCTCCAGTTCTCGGCGGACGACGGCGGCGAGGGCGGCGCGGACGGTGGAGGCGTCTCGGACGGGGGTGCCGCGGGCGCGGCCCGTCGGCTGTACGACTCGCTCCACGGGACGCTGCTCGCGCAGCCGGACGGCGTCGTCGTCTGCCCGGGCCACTTCGCCGTCGCGAACGACGGCTCGACCGGGGAGGTCGAGCCCGGCGAGCCCGTCTTCACGACGGTCGGCGCCGCGCGCGGCGAGATCGACGTCCTCGGCCTCGACGCGGACGACTTCGTCGAACGGATCACGCGGACGCTGCCGGAGAAGCCGCCGAACTACGAGTCGGTGATCGCGGCCAACCGCGGGGTCGAGTCGCCGGCGGACGAGACCGCCGCGATCGAACTCGAACTCGGTCCGAACCGCTGCGCCGCCGAGCCGGACGCCGGCTCCCCCGCGGACGACGACTGACGGCGTCGCGCCGAACCGCTTACTCGTCGTGGATGAAGACGAGCCGCTTCGACTCCGTGTTGACGAGACAGAGGTCGATCCCGTCGCGGGTGGCGCCGATCTGCTGCCAGCCGTGGTCGCTGACGAACAGCGTCTGGAAGACGCCGCGGTCGCAGTCCGGGTTCGGACAGCCGACCCCCGCGGCGTTCTTGTAGACGGTGGTCCCGCCGCCCGAACTCTGTCGCACCAGCCCGTCGGTCAGCGACCGGAACTCCTCGGCGGACATCGGACTCTCGGCGTCGTCGTCTCCCATGTCTCTGCGTTCGCGGGCGACCGTCTAAAAACCGCCTGCCCGTGGTAACAGGTGACACAGTGTCGGTCCGAAACGGCCTCCGCGCTCACTCCGCGTCGCCTTTCGCCCGCTCCGCGTGCGCGTCCGCGAGCCGCGTCGGCTCGGGGAGCTTGTAGCCCGCGCACAGCGCCGCGACGAGGTCGACGGCGCTCTCCGCGGACACGCGGTGCCCGGGACTGACGTAGAGGGGGTTCACCCGCCTGCTGTTCGGGTACTGGCGCGACTGGAACGCGTGGCCGATCACCGTCCCCGGCTCGGCCGTCGTCACCGCGTCGTCCGCGCGGATCGGCGTCCGCCAGCCCGCGGGGCGCTCGGCCGTCGGCTCGTCCGGCTCGCCGCAGAGGAGGCTCTTCGCGACGCCGACGCTCGGCACGTCGCACAGGACGCCGACGTGCGTCGCGAGCCCCGCCTCCCGGAAGTGGATCCGCCCGGAGCCGTCGCAGACCAGCAGATCGGCCTCGGCGTCGAGCGCGTCGAGCGCGGCCAGTATCGGCTCGCCCTCCCGGAACGCGAGCAGGCCCGGAATGTACGGGATCGACAGCGGCGTGGTCGCGCTTGCGTACTCGACCACGGTCCCGCCGCGGAGCGCGACCGCGGCGGAGACGGCGGCGTCGGGACGGTCGCCCGCGCGGTCGGTGCGGAACGCCTGGTCGACGCCGACGACGGTGGGCACACCGGACTCCTCCACCGCGCCGCCGGTACCGGGGAGCGTCTCGTTCGCGACCGCGTCCGGGCGAGCCGGCGGGAGGCCGTCGGCGAGCGAGGCGGCCGACTCGACCGCGACGGCGGCCGGGTCGAGCGCGTGGTCGTCGTCGAACGCCGCGGCCGCCGCGATCTCGCGCTGGAGCGACTCCATCTCCTGCCGCGACAGCGACGGGTCGGGACGGAGATCGGGCCGCGCGAGGTCCATTAGAAGCGTCCGCCCGGACCGCCGGGGCCTCCTGGACCCCCGGGGCCGCGGGCGCCGCCCATCGAGACGCCGCCCATGCCGCCCGCGGAGCGGGCGAGCCCCTCGTTGCGCTTGCCGAACGCGAGCCCGATGGCGAACCCGATCAGGTGCGCGAGGTGCGCGATGCCGCCCACGCCGCCCGTGCCGCTCGTGACCACGAGCAGCGCGGAGACGACCGCGATCCCCCACGTGAGGTACTTGATCTTCATCGGGATGACGAAAAAGAGGAGGACCTGCATGTTCGGCCGCCAGACGGTGAGGACGCCGAGGATCGCGAAGCCGGCGCCGCTGGCGCCGAGGACCCCCGTCGGCGGGGCGTTCGTCGCGATCGCGAAGAGGACGTGGCCGAGCCCCGCGGCGATCCCCGCCCCGAAGAAGAACGCCGCGAACCGCTTCGACCCGACGGCGCGCTCGACGAGGGGGCCGAAGAACAGGATGACCACGCTGTTGCCGATGATGTGGAACAGCTGTCCCGGGGCGTGCGAGAACACCGAAGTCACCCACGTCCAGACGTTCGTGACCGCCTCCGACTGGAGCACGAACAGGGTGTTGTGGAGCGATTGGCCGCCGACGAACAGCGCGACCCACTGCGCGACGAACGTGACCCACATCGCCAGCAGGATCGCGTACGTCGCGTTGTTGCGGAAGAAGCTCACGAACCCGCCGGTGCCGGTCTCGCGGTCGACCCGACGCTTGACGCGGTCGACGACTCCGCCCCCGCCGCCCCGCGCGTCGGCGGCGCCGCCCGCGGCCCCGCCCTCGACGCTCTCGTCGAAGCCGCTGTCGAAGACCCCGCCGGGGTCGTCCCACTCGGCGAGGCCCGGACAGTTGTGGTTCTCGGGCAGTCGGTGCTCGGCGCAGAACGTCTGGCCGCACCGCTTACACTGGTACGGGAGGTTCTCGTACTCCCCGCATTCGTCGCACGTCGCCATTGACGACACTTACGCGGGCGGTCGTAAAGCGGTTTGGCTCCGTCCCGGGCGCGTCGGCCGGTCGGCGACGCGGCGAGCCGGGCCTGGCGACCGGATCGACGTGCGCGACGGCGACGCGGTCGCCGCGTTCAGTCCAGTACCCGCCCGGCGACGACCGCGACGGCGACCCCGGCGACCGCCACGCCGACGAGCGTCGGGACGAGTCGGCCGGACCCCCACTCCCACCCGAGGAATCGGGTGCCGACGACCGCGACGAGGGCGATGAGGAGGCCGAACGCGGAGACCACCGACGACTGATCCGATCCGATGAGGGCCATCTCACCGCCGTAGTTCGACGGCGGGCGTGAAAA
This sequence comes from Halorubrum sp. GN12_10-3_MGM, assembly GCF_005435235.1. Lineage (NCBI taxonomy): Archaea > Methanobacteriati > Methanobacteriota > Halobacteria > Halobacteriales > Haloferacaceae > Halorubrum > Halorubrum sp. GN12_10-3_MGM. The sequence continues at coordinate 15,772 of NZ_SGUB01000015.1, read as the reverse complement.
GTGTCCGCCCCTACGCGCGCCCGGTTTGCTGTCCCTACGCGTCCGGCTCGCCGCCTCTACGCGCCCGGCTCGCCGCCTCGAAGCCTGTCGACGAGGGTTCGGAGCGTCGCGAGCGGGTACTGCCCCGGCGCGGTCGCCTCCGCGGGGTCGACGGGCGCGTAGCCGATCTTCGAGCCGTAGACCGGGGCGACCGCGCGGGTGTGACGCCCCGGCTCGCCCATACACATCGTCGCGACCCGATGGCCAGCGACGGTCGCCTCGTGGGTCGCCTCGAGCATCGCCAGCGCGTCCGCCGGGGCGGTCGCGGTCGTCGCTAGCTTCCCCACGTCGCCCTCGCTCGCGGCGTCGGCGAGCAGGTCGACCAGCGCGGCCGGCTCGGGCGTCGACTCGAAGTCGTGGACCGACGCGACCACCGCCACCCCCTCCCTTCGGGCCGCGTCACGCAGCGCTGTCGCGTGCGACTCCTCGGCCGGGTCCGGGTGCGTCCCGCGCAGCGCGGCGAGCTCCACGTCGACCGCGGCGACCGCGTCGCGGGCGACCGCGTCGGAGAGCGCGTCGTAGCGCGCGAGCCCGTCGGCCTCGCCGCCCTCCCACGACGCCCGGTTCGTGACGAGCAGGGGGAGCTCGCCGTCGTAGCTCGCCAGCTGGTCGCGCGGGGCGTCCGCGAGGTCCATCCGGAACTCCACCGCGTCGGCGTGGTCGCGGGCCCGCGGCTCCTCGGAGAGGTCGGCCGTGCTCGCCGCGAGGACGAACTCCTCGAACATACGCGGGCGTACCGCGGGCGGGGACTTAGCTGGTCGGGGTAGAACGGCGTGGGGGTCGGTCGGGTCGGCGGGGAAAGCGTCCGCTTACGCGACGAGGCCGTCCTCGGCCTCCAGCAGCTCGTGGTACCGGTTCCGGATGGTGACCTCGGAGATGTCGGCGACCTCCGAGACGGCGGCCTGCGTCGTCTTCTCGTTCGTGAGGAGCGCGGCGGCGTAGACGGCGGCCGCGGCGAGGCCCACCGGCGACTTACCCGAGTGGACGCCCTTCTCCTTGGCGTTGCGGAGGAGGCTCTTCGCGCGCATCTCCGACTCCTCGCTCAGTTCGAGGTCGGAGGCGAACCGGGGGACGTACTGCTCGGGGTCGGCCGGCTTCACTTCGAGCTTCAGCTCGCGGACGACGTAGCGGTACGTCCGCGCGATCTCGGCCTTCTCGACGCGCGACACGTCGGCGATCTCGTCGAGGCTGCGCGGGACGCCGGCCATCCGGGCGGCGGCGTACACGCAGGAGGTGGAGACGCCCTCGATGGAGCGACCGGGGAGCAGGTCCTCGTCGAGCGCGCGTCGGTAGATGACCGAGGCCGTCTCGCGGACGTTGTCCGGGAGCCCCTGCGCGCTCGCCATGCGGTCGATCTCGCCGAGCGCCTGCTTCAGGTTGCGCTCCTTGGAGTCGCGGGTGCGGAACCGCTCGTTCCACTTGCGGAGCCGCTGCATCTTCTGGCGCTGGCGCGCGCCGAGCGACCGGCCGTACGCGTCCTTGTCGCGCCAGTCGATGTTCGTCGAGAGCCCCTTGTCGTGCATCGTGTTCGTCGTCGGGGCGCCGACGCGGCTCTTCTCGTCCTTCTCGCGGGAGTCGAACGCGCGCCACTCCGGGCCGCGGTCGACCGAGTCCGCCTCGACGACGAGCCCGCAGTCGCTGCAGACGGTCTCCCCGTGTTCCTCGTCGTTGATGACGTGCCCGCCGCACTCCGGGCAGCTGAGCGTCTCGTCCGTGTTCTCCGATTCCTCCTCGTTCGTCTCCGTTCGGGAGCGACTCCCCCGTGTGTGTAGTCGTTCACTCATAGCTCGGTGGCCCCCGGAAACTGAAACTGCCCGAGAGCGATCTTACGTTACCGTCGGCAGAAGATAACTTAAAACGACCGGAACGTGTCGCTCGGATCTCGACAAAAGAACACGATCTATCACGCGTTTTCGCCGATCCCCGATCGGTCGGGACGCGCGGACGACCTCGGCCGCCCGCGGCCGCTATCACCGCCGCGGCGCCGCGTCAGCGTGGCGATCGAAACCGTTGAGACGACCGCGACCGGATCGGACGCCATGTCCGCGCCCCGTGTCGTCTCGCTCGCACCGAGCGCGACCGCGACGGTCGCCGGCCTCGGGGCGGCCGACCGCCTCGTCGGCGTCACCGCCCACTGCGACCTCCCGGACGGCTCCGACCCCGGGTCGGCGCACGGTCCCGACCTCCCGACCGCCGTCGGCGGGTGGCTGAACCCCGACCTCGACCGCGTCGCCGCCCTCGACCCGGATGTCGTCCTCACGAGCGACGCGCTCCAGGCCGACCTCGCGGCCGCCTGCCGCGACCGCGGCCTCGACGTCGCGCACCGCGAGCCCGCAACGCTCGACGACGCGTTGGACGGGTTCGCGGCCCGCGGCGCCGACGTGGGCCGCCCCGAGGCCGGCGAGCGCCTCGCGGCCGACGCCCGCGAGCGACTCGACCGAATCGCCGAGGCCGTCGCCGACCGCCGCCGTCCGACCGTGTACTGCGAGGAGTGGTCCGACCCGCCGATGGCAGCCGGCAACTGGGTCCCCGACGCCGTCCGCGCCGCCGGCGGACGCTACCCGTTCGCCGAGCCGGGCGAGCGCTCCCGCGAGGTGGAGCCCGCAGACGTCGAGCGCGCCGATCCCGACCACGTCGTCGTCCACGTCTGCGGGCACGGCGACCGCGTCGACCCCGCCGGCGTCGCCGGGCGCGAGTGGGTCGATGCCCCCGTTCACGTCCTGGACGACTCCCTCCTGAACCAGCCGAGCCCCGCCCTGATCGACGGCGTCGAGCGGCTGGCGCGCTTGCTCCATCCCGAGGCGTTTTCGGCGCCGGACGACGACGCCCGGACATGACGATCCTGCGAGTCGGCGTCGGCAGCGGCAACCCGGTGAAGCGGCGCGCGGTCGAGCTGGCGGTCGGGTCGGCGGGCGACGACGACCTCCCCGGCGGTCCGACCGGCGTCGCGGTCGAGTCGGTCCCGGTCGACTCCCGCGTGAGCGAGCAGCCGACCGGCCACGCCGAGACGGTCGCGGGCGCGGAGAACCGGGCCCGCGCGGCGCTCGAACCCGACCGCGACCTCGGCGTCGGCATCGAGGGCGGCGTCGCGGGATTCGACGGCGCCGACGAGCGGTTCCTGATCATGTGGGCGGCCGTGACCGACGGCGACCGCGTCGGCCGCGCCGCCGGGCCGAGCCTCGCGCTCCCGGCGAACGTCGCCGCCCGCATCGACGACGGGGCGGAACTCGGTCCCGTGATGGACGACCTCCTCGGCACCGACGGCGTCGCGACGCGCGGCGGCGCCGTCGGGGCGCTCACGAACGGTCGCGTCGACCGGGCGGAGGCGCTCGCGGCCGCGGTGAGCGGCGCGCTCGGTCCCTTCGTCGCCGAACTGTACTGAGCCTGTCCGCGTCGCCGCCCCGGTTCGAAGACCGTACCCAAACCCGCTGCTGGGACGGGACTCTCGCTCGTCTCACCGTAGAAAACCGCAGGACAGCGGCGTGTTAACCCGACCTACCAACCGGCTTATGCGGGGTGATGACGTGATGGCTGTATGAGCACGGCTCACCCGGACGCGGTCGCAGCCGAATCGGCCGGCCTCTCCGCGAAACAGGCGCGTATCCTGCGGTACCTCCGCGAGAACGCGTCCGACCGGACGTACTTCAAGTCGCGGCTGATCGCCAACGACCTCGACCTCTCGGCGAAGGAGGTCGGCGCGAACATGAGCGCGGTCGTCGACGCGGCCACCGATATCGACGTCGAGAAGTGGGGGTACTCCTCCGGCACGACGTGGATGGTCACGGCCTGACCGAAGTCAGGGGTCGTACGCGACCAGCGACGCCGCCTCGTCGGCGAACGCGACGGCCTCGGCGTCGAATGAGTCGGCGTACCGGACGACGAGCGTGAGCAGCCGTTCCGGCTCGGTCAGCGCGTAGCCGTCGGTCCGGTCGAGGAGGCCCGCGCCCTCCAGGTCGGCGGCCGCCGCGCTTATCGTCGGCCGCGAGACGCCGAGGGCCTCCGCGAGGTCGGCCCCGGTGGCGCTCGGGTCGCGCAACAGCGCGAGGATCATCCCGCGGGGCGTCTCTCGCCGCAGGTAGCCGAGCGCCCGTTTGTCGGTCTCGTCGAAGCGCCCGGCGGGGAAGAAGCGCCGGTAGTCTGCGTCCTTCACCGACTCGATCTCGCCCGCCTCTTCGAGCTTCCGGAGGTGGTACTGCGCCTCGCCGGTGCCGAGCCGGAGGTCGTCGCGGAGCTTCGAGAAGTGCGCGCCGGGGGTCGTCGGCACGTAGCCGCGGATCGCCTCCCGCGTCTCGTTCGCGTCCCCGCTTCCGTCGTCCGCGCTCGCGGTGCCGACGAACGGCGCGGCCGCTCCGACCGCGGCGAAGCGGCGGAGCGTCTCGCGTTTCCGTCCGTCGAACCCCTCTGTCACGCCGAGTAGTAGTCTACGCCCCGACAAAAACACTTCGTTCGATCCAATTCGGCGCGGAGAATCGACAGCCTTGACCGCGCTCCGCGCCGATTTACTGCTCCTTCTCCACTTCCGCCGCCTCTTCGTCGTCCATCTCTTGGATGACCTCGTCCGCGGACCTGATGCTCGCGCCGGCGTCGCCCGACTTCACGGCCTCGGCCTCCTTCTCTAACTCCTCGACGTTCATCTCCGCCGACTCCTCGATCTGGCCGAGGATCTCGTCGATGTCGTCGAGGCCGAGCATCTTCCGCGTGTCGGCGTCGAACTCCTTCCCGTCGAGCCCCTCCATCTCCTGGACGTCGGAGCCGGAGAGGGCCTTGCCGTAGCGGCCGACGAGGCTGGTGAGCTCTTGCGGGAGGACGAAGGTGGTGGACTCGCCTTTCCCGATCTCCTCTAGGGTCTCCATGCCGCGCTCGATGATGGCGCGTTCGCCCATCGACTCGGCGGAGCGGGCGCGGAGGACCGTCGAGATGGCGTCCCCCTGCGCTTCGAGGATCTGGGACTGTTTTTCGCCCTGCGCGCGGATGATGTTGGACTGCTTGTCACCCTCGGCCTGCTCGACCGCGGAGCGGCGTTCACCCTGCGCTTCGAGGATCATCGCGCGGCGGCGGCGCTCGGCGGAGGTCTGCTGCTCCATCGCCTGCTGGACGTCTTTCGAGGGGTTGACCTCGCGGACCTCGACGCTCTCGACGCGGATCCCCCACTCGTCGGTGGGCTCGTCCAGTTCCTTGCGAATCTTCGCGTTGATCTCTTGGCGCTTGTTCAGCGTGTCGTCGAGCTCCATGTCGCCGAGGACCGCCCGGAGGGTGGTCTGCGCGAGGTTCGAGACGGCCTTCTTGTAGTCGTCGACTTCGAGGAACGCCTTCTTCGCGTCCATCACCTTGATGTAGACGACCGCGTCGGCGGTCACGGGAGAGTTGTCCCGCGTGATCGCCTCCTGCCGGGGCACGTCCAGCGTCTGGGTCCGCATGTCGAACGGGTACGTGCGGGAGACGAACGGCGGGATGAGGTTGATCCCCGGTTCGAGCAGTTTGCGGTACTCGCCGAAGACGGTGAGCGTCTTCTTCTCGTAGGCGTCGACAATCTCGAACGACTGCCAGAGCGTGACGACCACGAGCAGAAGCGCGAGCAGGCCGACGCTCACGAGCCCGAAGCCGAGGCCGGCTTGGAGGGTGATCGGTTCCATGCCTCCTAGTTAGGCTATCCCACGGTTAATAGTTCGCCTGTCGACGCCGTACCGTCCCGCAGTCCCCGGGTCGCGGCGCCGCGGCCGCGCGCTGCCCGCTCCCGAAGCGTCACTCGTTCCCGTCGAACTCGGCCGCGACGTTCTCCAGCGCCGCCCGGAGTTGCCGCTCGTTGAACCGACGGACAACGGGTGCGCCGAGCCTCGTGAGCGCGTTCTCCGGCAGGCCGTACGTCGCGGCGTACGTCAGCTCCGTCCCCCGGTCGACGGGCTCGGTCCGGAGGTCGATGGTGCCGGTGAGCCGCCCCCGGAGTTCGAAGACGTGGCGCTCGGACGGCTCGTGGAGGGTCTGGACTATCTCGCCGTCGATGCCGACTCCCGCCATCCGGTAGGTGTACGAGAGGCGCTTCCCGCCGTTCGCCAGCGGTTCGACGTCCCGAACGTCCGTGAGCCCGGGCGTGACCGCCGCGTGGTTCGCCGGATCGTCGAGGAACGCGAACACGGACTCGGGGTCGGCCGCGACGACGATCACGTCGCTCGCGGCGAACGGATCGTCGCCCGCGTCCGGCCCGTCGTCGCTCGGGCTCGACTGCTCGTCGCTCATGCGGCGGCACCCCCGCTCACAGACCCCTGGGCCATCAGTTTGACCGGGGATCGACGTACGCCTCGACCAGCTTCCGCTCGGCCGCGCGGAGGTGCTGGTGGAACGTCTGTCGGGTGATCCCCATCCGCTCCGCGATCTCCGACCCGTCGACCGGCCGCGGCCACTCGAAGTAGCCGTTCAGCTCGGCGGTCTTCAGCGCCGCCCGCTGCCGGTCGGTGAGCCGCTCGTCGACCGCGGCCGCGAACTCAGCGACGGTCCGGTCGCGGCTCTCGCGCTCGACGCGCGAGCGGAGCTCGACGCCCTCGTACTCGTCGCGGAACACGTCGAGGATCGACCGGACGTCGCGCTCGGGCGGCGCCTCTATCGTCAGCGTCGCTCCCTCCGGCGTGGCGGTCGCCTCGGCGACGACGCCGCCGTGATCGGCCAGCTGGGTGAGCGGCGGCGACTCGGTGATGGTGACGGCGAAGCTGACGCCGTCGTTCGTCTCCGAGACGGTCCGCATCGATTCGACCAGCGGGAGGGAGGCGAGCTCGTCGAGGTCGACGCCCTCGCCGTCGGCGCGGAAGTACAGTTCGCAGGCGTCGTCGTCGAGTCGCGTCGTCCCGAGGTGTTCGACTTCCCCGCCGACCGCGTCTGCGATCCGCGCGAGCGACGCCGTCGAGTCGCGGATCCCGACCACGAGCTCCACCACGCGGTCGGTCGTGAGTATCTCCGTGGTCTCGATGGAGTGGAGCCCGTTCGCGATCATCTTCCCGACGGACTCGCACACCCGCCGCTCGCGGCGGTCGAGCACGTCCGCGCCGCTGCCGTAGATAGCCAACAGGCCGTACTGCCGCTCTCCGTACGTCAGCGGCACGACGAGGAGGCGCCGCCCGCCGGCGGTCTTCGGTTCGAGCGGGCCGTCGGCGACGTGCTCTATCGAGCCGCTGTGCGGCTCCCCCGTCTCGACCGTCTCCCGTACCTCCGCCGGCGTCTCCTCGATGTCGAACGTCGCGCCCGACTCGACCGCCACGCCGCTCGCGGCGCGTATCTCGAGCCGACCGGTCGCGGACGACACCTCGCCGATCCACCCGCCGGCGTACCCCGGTTCGCCGGCGACGACCTCGCACACGCGCTCCGAGATGACGCCCGAGTCGCGGTTCTCGACGAGGATGCGACTGATATCGCTGAACAGCCCGTTCACGCGGCCCAACACCCTGTCCAGCGAGCGCCGCTCCGTCGCGAGCTTCTCGGCGCGCTCCTCGGCGAGCCGCTCCGCCGCCTTCCGCTCGCTGATGTCGTTCTGGAACCCGACGTAATGGGCCAGCTCGCCCTCCTCGTCGTAGATCGGCGCGACCGTCAGCTCGTTCCAGAACGGGGTCCCGTCGCGCCGGTAGTTCCGGATCTCGACGGTCGCCTCCTCCTCGTTCGCGATCGCTTCCCCGATCTCGTCGACGGTCTCCGGGTCCGTCCCCGGTCCCTGGAGGAACCGCGGGTTACGGCCGAGCGCCTCCTCGACCGGGTAGCCGGTGTGCTCCTCCCACGCGTTGTTGACGTACACGAGCGGGTAGTCCGGGAGGTCCGGATCGCTCATGCTGATCCCGATCGGCGCGTCCTCGACGGCCCGCGTCACCTCTCCCGCGGACGGCTCGTGGTCGGACACGTCCTGTCGCGGCTCCGAGGTCGGCACCCCCGAGCAGACCGTCGAGACGTCGGAGACGAGCCGTTCGATCGACGCCGACCCGTTCTTCTGGAGGAACCTGTCGACGCCGTTCTCGAAGGCGGCCTCGGGGACGCCCTCCTCGTCCGTCTCGGTAAACATCACGACCGGGACGCCCGCGTCGGACTCCTCGATCGCGGTCGCGAGCGCAACCCCGTCGTCGCCGGCGAGGGCGTACTCGCTGACGACGCAGTCGTACTCCCCGGTCGTCGCCTTCGCGACCGCGGACGAGGCCGTGTCAGTGCGCGTCACTTCGAACCCCGCGGCGCCGAGCGCCGTCTCAATCCGATCGCTCCCCTCCTCCGGGTGGACGAGGAGCGCCCGAGCGTTCGCCATGCTCCGCCCTTCGCACCGACACGGGTTAATGCTTGCCTGCCTTCCGGCGGTCCGGGTCTCCCCCCGCGGGTCGGACGACTTGGACGGCGTGGACCGACCGCCCGGGCTCCAGTCGGCTGTCCAGTTAGGGGGTGATTACTTTGTGGTCGGTAGGCGTAACGATCGACGTATGCTGTCGACGATAGTCGCCGCCGGACCGTCCCGCGAGCGAGCCCGGACACGATGAGCGTGCGCGTTCCGGTCCGCGAGCCGCCCGCGTCGGTTCCCGAAGACCGCGTCGGCCTCCCCGAAGCCGTCCTCGCCGACCTCGGCGTCGCCCCCGGCGGTTCGATCGCCGTCGAGGGGTCGCACCGCGTCGTCGCCCCGGTCGTCGCGGTCGACGCCCAGACGCGTGCCGTCTTCCTCCCCGAGCGGCTCCGCCGGAGCGCCGGACTCGATCCGGGTGACAACGCGACCGTCGCGGCGTCGTCGCTCCCGGTCGCGTCGTCGATCACGCTCCGGCACCGGCAGTCCGTCGACCTCGAGCGGAGCGAGGACGCCATCCGCCGCCGGCTCGATCGGCGGGCCGTGGCCGTCGGCGACGAGGTCGAGGTGACGCGCCTCGGCGGCGCGCTCACGCTCCGGTTCGACGTGCGGGACGTGACCCCCTCGTCGCCGGCGGTCGTCGGCGACGACACCGAGATCGCCGTCGCGGCCGACGACGGCCCGGACGTCGTCGCCGAGTCCCCGGGAACCGGTGGCCCCGGCGCCGGCGTCGTTCCGACGGCGACGTTCGACCGCCTCCTGGACGCCGTCTCCACGCGGTTCGACGCGGCGGAGACCTTCGAGTCCGCCGGCTCTCCGACGCTCGGGCTGCTCCTCCACGGGCCGCGCGGGTCGGGGAAGACGACGCTCGTCGAGGCCGTCGCGGCCGCGACCGACGCGACGCTCGTCCGCGCCTCGGCGGCCCGGCTCCGAGGCGAGCGGACGAGCGACCGCACGGACCGCCTCGACCGGCTCGTCGAGGCGGTTCCCGCGGGGGAACCGACGGTGGTCCTCCTCGACGACCTCGAAGCGCTCGGGGCCGACGACGGCGCCGACTCCGCGCTGGCCGACCGCCTCCGGTCGACGGTCGACGAGCTCCGCGCGGGGGACCGGACGGTCGTGATCGGCGCGACCACGGACCCCAGCGGCGTGCCGTCGGCGCTGCGCCGCGGCGGGCGGTTCGACCGCGAACTGGAGGTCGAGCCGCTGACGGCGGCCGAGCGCGCCGACGCGCTCGAAGCGCTCTGCGAGGGCGCGTCGCTCGCGATGGATGTCGACTTCGAGGCGGTCGCGGCGCGGCTCAACGGGTACGTGTTCGCCGATCTGGCGGTCCTCGCGGACGCGGCGCTGGAGCGCGCGGTCCGCCGCGACGGCCGGACCGCGATCCGGATGGCCGACTTCGACGCCGCGCTCGACGACGTCGAGGCCACCGGGCTGCGAGAGGTCACCGTCGAGTTCCCCGCGGTCGGCTGGGACGAGGTCGGCGGGCTCGACGAGGCGAAGCGGGAGCTGGTGCGCGCGGTGTACTGGCCCTTCGAGTACGCCGACCGCTTCGCGGAACTCGGGATCGACCCCCCGTCCGGCGTGCTGCTGTACGGCCCCCCCGGAACCGGGAAGACGCTGCTCGCGCGCGCGGCGGCGAGTCTCAGCGACGCGAACTTCATCCCGGTGAACGGGCCCGAACTGCTCGACAAGTACGTCGGCGAGTCGGAGAAGGCGGTCCGCGACCTGTTCGCGACCGCCCGCGAGAACTCCCCGGCGGTGATCTTCTTCGACGAGGTCGACGCGATCTCGCCCCGGCGCCGCGGCGACGACACCGGCGCCGGCGAGCGCGTCGTGTCGCAGCTGCTGACCGAACTCGACGGGCTGGAGCCGCTGACCGACGTCGCGGTGATCGCGGCGACGAACCGCCCGGACGCCATCGACGAGGCGCTGCTCCGGCCGGGCCGGATCGAGAAGGCGGTCGAGACGCCGCTCCCCGATCGAGACGCGCGCAGGGAGATCCTGGAGATCCACGCCCGCGAGATGCCGACGGCGGCCGGCGTCGACCTCGACGCCCTCGCCGACCGCACCGGCGGCTACAGCGGCGGCGACATCGCGGCGCTGGTCCGGGAGGCCGGGCTGCTCGCGATCGAGGACGCGATCGTCGACGACGGACCGGTCGACCCGACCGTCGGGCGTGACCACTTCGAGCGCGCGCTCGCCGAGACATCGCCCTCGACCCGGGACGGGAGGGCCGACGCCGGGCTGCCTGAGAAGTGAACGGTCAGGGAACGGGCGCGGCTCGTGCGGAGAACGACGGCACCGCCGCGATCGGCGGTGCGACGCGAGCCGCGCTTCTCGCCCGCCTCAGTCCGACTCCTCGTGGAGGTTGAGGACGAAGTAGACGACGCCGATCATGGCGACCAGCTCCAAGGCCGCCATCGTCCAGAACCGGGCGTTGAACCCGCCTCCCGGCTCCTGTAGCGTCGGGATCAGGAATATCCCGACGAGCGCGGTCACGACGCAGGCGGCGAGTCCGACGACGGACCGTGTACGCAGCACTGGCGGCTGTTCGGTGGTAGTGTCAGTCATGTCGAAAAATGAACGCTGGAAACGGTTGAACCGTGTTGTTCTGCCGCGTCGGGTCCGCTAGCCGATCAGTCCGCGGCGGAGGCCTCGGCGCCCGCGGAGGGCTCCGGTGCCTCGGTGTCGCCGAGGATCGCGCGGCTGCGGAGCAGGATGAAGCCGAACCCGACCTTGGCGGTCACGTCGAGCACCATGAACAGGAGGGTCTCGATGCCGAGGCCGACGACGCCGGCACCCTCGGTACCGATGATCCACAGGATCGGGTAGGCCGTCCAGAGCACCAACACCAACGCCGTAAGGGTGTTGAACGTGCTCGCGACCTCGGGACCGCGCTCCTTCGCAGCGGCGCGCAGGCTCGTGGCGAGGAAGTACAGCACGACGATCATGCAGATCGTGCTGAACAGCCACCACGTGTACCGCGCGAGCGGCGTGTGCGAGAGCGCGCCGACGAGTCCGGTGACGATCATCAGCGCGTCGACGCCGACGAGCGTGCCGATGCTCACGCGGTCGACCTTCGCCAGCAGCGCGAGGTCGAGCAGCAGCAGCGGCGTGGTGAACAGCCAGTCCGCGTACCGCGCGTAGTAGATGTCCAGCATTTCGCTGCCGACCTGAACTTCCGTCAGGCCGATGCCGAAGAACATCGACAGGTACGCTGCCGACGCGATCCCCGGCACGAGGATCGTGATCGAGTAGTACTCACGGGCCTCCTTGTCAGTGACCCCCCATCCTTTAACGATGAAGTAGAAGGTCCCGATGAGCATCAGTAGCGTGCCTATGCCCAACCAGAGCGTCTCGGGGCGACCGTCCCCGAGCAGATCAGCTCCAACGGCTGCGGTTAGCGCTATCGGGTCCATACCCACTTCGTTATACTGTGTATATTCTATTCAGATCGATGCCAACCTAGTCAGGTATCGCCCCGTGACGACGCCCCCTTCTGGCGCGGGGTCCGGCGCCGGTCGACCCTGACGGGCTGCGGGTCGGGGTGACGTTGTCGGCCTGAAAGTAATGACCCTGGGGCTCTACCAGTCTCGTATGGCAGACGACGACGCCGAGGCGGAAGCCGAACAGCGTAGCGAAAGCACTGCGGAACAGGAAGCGGAGGAGACCGACGACGTCACCATCGACGTCGAGGCGATAGACGCCTACGAGCAGCGCATCGAGGAGCTGTCCACCGCGGTCGAGGAGCGCGAGGAGACGATCGAGGAACTCCAATCGGTCGTCGAAGAACAGTCCGAACAGATCGAACGGCTCGAAGGGCAGTTCCTCGATCTGTCCGCGCGCGTGGCGGACGGACGGAACATCGGCGTCTGCCCCGAGTGTAACGGCCCCACGGAGAAGAAGGAGCGGCTGTTCAGATCGGACACGATCGAGTGCACGCGTTGCGGCGAAGTGATTCACACGTACTGACGCCGCCGCCCGAACCGCCCCCTTCGGAGCGGCGAAACGCTCGCGGAGACGGTCGCGGGGACGACCCGAATATAAAACACCGAATAATGGCGACGAGGCCCTAACCCGGTAACGGCCGTACGTACGTCCATGTCGACGACGACGGCGAGCCCGGTGCGGCGACTCCTCGGTGAACCGGAACGGACGGCCATCGGTGCCTCGCGCGTGGCGCTGCTCCTCCTCGCGGTCGGATTCGGCGCCCTGTCCGCGGTCGGCACCGACGTGTCGCTCCGGACTCAGATGATCGCGTACCTCGTCGGGATGGTCGCGTTGAACCTCCCGCACGGGGGGTACGAACACTTCTCGAATCTCCGCCGGCGGGGGCTCCCGTTCGGCGCGCGGTACGTGGCGCTCTACCTCGGCTTCGTCGCGTCGTTCGTGGCCCTGTTCGTCGTCGCGCCGTTGCCCGCGCTCGCGCTCGCGTTCGGGACGGCGGTCGCGAAGGGCGGGCACGGCGACCTCCGCGTGATGGACGCGCTGATCGGAACCGACCACCTCCCCACCAAGCCCCAGCGAGCGCTCGCCGCGCTGATCCGCGGCGGCGCCGTGATGATCGTCCCCGCCGTCTTCTGGACCGAGACCTACTACAGCTTCACCGGCATCATGTTGGGCGTCTTCGACGGTCGGTTGGCCGGCCCGGCCGCCTCGAACCCGGAGACGTTCACCACGGCGCTCGGCGCGGTCTTCGGGCTTGGCGTGATGACGCACCTCGGCGGCGGCCTCGCGACTAGCCTGCGCTCGACCGGCGGCGTCAGCCGGTCGTGGCTCCTCGACGCCGCGGAGACGCTGCTGCTCGTCGCGTACTTCGCGCTCGTGCCCGTGGTCGTCGCCATCGGGCTCTACTTCCCGCTGTGGTACTCGCTTCGGCAGTCGGCGCGGAGCATGGTCGTCGAACAGGAGCAGCCCGACCGGACGGAAGGCGTCTCGCTCGTCGTCGCGTGGGGCGTCCTCGTCGTCGGGGCGCTGGTCACGGCGAGCGTCGCGACCGCCCTGTGGACCGTCGCGCCGAACCCGCTGGCCGGCGGCTCGCTGCTCTCCGGCGCGGTCGCCTTCTACACCATCTTCGTCTGCGTCATCGCGATGCCGCACGTCGTGGTCGGCGAATGGCTCGACTTCGGCCGCGGCATCTGGTACGTCCCCTGACCGAGGCGTCTTGGCCTCGCGGCCGCGCCCTCCGTTTCGGTCGACACACACCTCGGCAGTCCCGGACTCTCGCGACCGGGCCGCCGCCGCGCGGTCGACGAGATAACAAACCCTAAAACCCGGCTCGGCGACCGATACGGTATGCCTCTGCGGTTCGCTCGGCGGCTCGGGCTCGCGGACGCGGTGACCGTGGCCAACGCCGCCGTCGGGTTCCTCGCCGTCGTCGCCGCGACGGTCGACGTCGCGCTCGCGGCCAGGCTCGTCCTCCTCGCCGCCGTCGCGGACGGGCTCGACGGGGTCGTCGCCCGCCACCGCGGGTCGACTCCCGCCGGCCCGTACCTCGACTCGCTGGCCGACGTCGCCTCCTTCGGCGTTGCGCCCGCCGCGCTCGTCGCCGCCGTCGTCCGCGACGGGCGCTCGCTCGCGACGGACCCCGCGCTCGTCGCCGCCGTCGTCGGCGCGGGCGCGCTGTTCGTCGCCGCCGCGGTCGCCCGCCTCGGCCTCTACACGGCCGACGAGGACGGCGCCCGCGAGACGGTGGGCGTTCCGACGACGCTGGCCGCGACGGTGCTCGCCGCCGCCGTCATCGCGGGCTACACCGCCCCGGTCCCGCTCGTCGCGGCCACGACGGCGTTCGCGCTGCTCATGGGGTCGACGGTCACCTACCCGGACCTCCACGCGCAGGACGCGCTCGTGATGGGGGTCGTTCAGGCGGCCGTGATCCTCACCCCCGCCGGTCACATGGCGACGAGCGCGCTCCCGGCGTGGATCGGCGAGGGGTTCGCGTTCGCGCTACTGTTCCTCGCCAGCGGCTACCTCGTCCTCGGCCCGCGGTTCTACTGGGGTGACGGGATTCAGGCGCCGCCGGAGCTCCGGCGGTGACCGAGCGGCCGCGAGCGCCTCCGCTGGCGGGTCGGGACTCGCGAAGAAATACCGAAGCGGCGTCCCGTTGACGCCGACTACAGCAGGTCGTCGAACTCCTTGTACCGGGTGATGTCGACGCCGTCCTCGGTGACGACGGCGACGTTGATCCCGTTGCCCGAGGCGAGGTCGCGCTCGACGGCGGACTGGATCGCCTTCGCGGCGATGGTCTTCGCCTCGTCGATGCTGACCTCGTCGTCGTACTCCTGCTCTAAGACACCGAGCGCGTACTGCGACCCGGAGCCGGTGACGGTGTACTCCTCCTCGGTCGTGCCGCCGAGGGCGTCGATGGAGTAGATGTGCGCGCCCTCGTCGTCGACGCCGCCCAGGATCGGCTGGACGACGAAGAACGCCCCGGAGCGGAGGAGGTTCCCCGTCAGGGTCGACAGCGCTTCCATGGACATGTCCTTACCGCGGCGGGCCTCGTAGAGGCTCGTCTCGGCGCGAAGCGTCGAGATGAGGTTCTGGGCCGCCGAGACGGAGCCCGCGATGGTCAGGGCGCCGCGCGGGTGGATCTCCTCGACCTTCTGGACGTCCTTCGAGGAGACCATGCCGCCGAGGGAGGCGCGCATGTCGGTCGCCATCACGACGCCCTCGTCGGCCTTGATGCCGACGGTAGTGGTCCCCGTCTTCATCTCGCCGTCGCCCTCCGCCTTCGCGGCGCGGCGCTCGCTGTGTTCGAACTCGCCGAGCTCCGGTCCGAAGACAGGCTGGTCGCGGCCGAGGTCGGCAGCCGGCCCGTCTGAGAGGTCGCCAGTCGGTGTTCGCATTACGCCCACATTCGCCCGGCGCGCTGATAAAGGCAACCCTTCGGGGGCCGCCGACCGGTTCCGACGGGCCTATCCGTCGCCGGGCCGCGACCGGCCGACCGCGGCGGGGGACACTGGATCGCGACGGACCTCGGAGCGGGCGCTGCGGGGCTGCGACGGGCACGAGGAGAGCTGTGCGGGATCGCGGGTCGAAGGAGGGTCTCTCCGTCGCTCGGCGTCTGGTCGGTTGGGGAGAACGAGCTACTGTCGGCGCGCGATCACTCCTGGTCGACGGCCTCGGTGGTCGTCTCGACGAGCCGACCGACCGGGACGTTGATGCCGAGGTGCTGACGCGCGAAGACGGCCACCGGGAACAGCGAGATTCCGACGGCGACGGACGCTTGGTGCAGCCCGAAGAGGGCCGCGGTACGGATGCGGTCGAACATTGGACTTCTGTCACACCCCAACGGAGGGGTATATAAATATCGTACGTGTTTAGCCCGAACTGATTTCGCTGCTATCTCATAGAAGGCGCACAACTTAGCCTGTATGAACTGGCAGCAGAGGTTCGCGATGATTCTCAGGGATGGGCTCCGTCGTGGAGCCCATCCCG
>NZ_SGUB01000014.1:0-82294 GCF_005435235.1 Halorubrum sp. GN12_10-3_MGM | reverse complement strand
GAACCACGTCAGCATCCTGAATCTCTTGACGGATCTGCTCGTACTCACAGCGACCGGCGCGCGCAGCGCGCTCGGTCGCGTGCCACGCGGATGCACCCGAGAGTTCGAGTCCGTGTAGTTGCTCGAAACGATCAGCGATCTTCCGGTAAGGAAGGCGGTGATCGTACCGTGACAGAGCTGATTGAGCGATGACGTTCACCCCGAACTGCCCCTCATCGGGGCAGTCGGGGTGAGCCGCAACTGTCTCTGTTCCACAGGAATCACACTGGTAGTAGTGGCGGTTGTACCGGGTGATTTCTGGGGGCTGGGGATCAGGGATCTCCTCGACGAGTCGGGGGCTAACGCCCACCGACTCGTCGAAGCGGTCGCCACACTCAGGACAACAGTCACAGGTGACTTCGATTTCTTCGTCAGGATCGGCCATAGAACGCCACTCCGGATCGTGACCATCCTTCCGACCGGGAGTGCCACCGTCAGTTCGGACATCGTCGTCTTCGTCATCTTGCGAGGTCGGGGACCCGTCGGTCCCCGACCGTCGCTTGCTGGGTGGAGTATGCGGATTCTCGTATTTGCGAAGACGTGTTTCGAGTTCTTCGATCCGCTCGTCCTTCTCTTGTAACTTCTCTCGGAGCTGTGCGTTGTCTTGTTCAAGCTCTTCGACTCGTTGTTCAAGTTGTAAACACCGGGAGAGCAACTCCTCTTTGGTGAGATCACCTCCGTTCACAGATCCCACCTTCCAGTACAGACAGCAGAGGTAACGGGATGGGCTCCACGACGGAGCCCATCCCTGAGAATCATCGCGAACCTCTGCTGCCAGTTCATACAGGCTAAGTTGTGCGCCTTCTATGAGATAGCAGCGAAATCAGTTCGGGCTAAACACGTACGTTCTCTCTATTGCTCATACTCGTTATGATGTTGGTCGTGGTTGCTGTGCTAAATAGGTCGAGCCACCGGGGTGAATCTCTCAATAGTCCCCGGCAGAGTCGAACACGTCGGTGAAGTCTTGAACAAGCTCTTGTTTCGAGCGGTCATCAGCTTGAGATGGGATCGGCGTCTCCCAGCATTCGATCTTGAGTGTTTGTGCGTTCGATATCTGAGCCGGATCAGTTGTCACATTGAAAATCGCCGTCTGATAGATCGCAAGGATTCGGCGATCATGGACACTAACGTGATCGATGCCAGCTCGCTTCAGGACTGCTGGGATATCCGTGGGACCAGAAAGAGAGACTGAGACAGTTGGTGAATCTGAGCCACCCATAGCTTCAGTTCTCACATCACACTGATAAACGATCCGTGCTCGAGAGCCTCAAGCTACTCGCGTTGATCACTAGACAAACGCCTGCGTCCGCTCTGCTGTGTGCTTGCTGACGACCTCGGTGACACCCTCGCGATTAAGCATCGCTTTGTGGAGCGCTTCCTCGGTTGTTCTCAGCTCGCTTATCTCGTCGGCATCGTCGATTCCTTCCTCCCATGCTTCGCGTTCACCGGATCGGAGGACTCCACGGTCGTCAAGCGCGGCGACCAGCTCGTACAGATCCTCGGAATACGCAGACAACTGCGCCATATCCCATTTTCCATTCTGTATATGGATTAGGTCTTTCTTTCAGACTCGAATCTGTTCACTGTGATATCAAGTAGAGTTCAGCAGACGATTGGTGAACAGTACGTGAGTAAACTGGTCCCCCAACTGGGTTGGTACTCTTGATCGGTAGCTCGAGAACACCCATGTCAGGACCGACGTCGACCGTGGCGTGTCTCGCCTCCTCGGCACGTCGCCAGACCGGCTCATCGGTCGCCACTCGAGCGCGTGTGATACGACTGTCCGGACTTGAATTCGGTCAACTCTTCGATCCGCGATTCGAGCTCTTCGACTTCGTCGCGAAGCTGGTCGGCGTCGTCAGCATCGCTCGCCGCAAGTTGGTCTTTCAGCCCTTGGAGCCGTGTCTCCTTGCGATCTTCGTCCACCTCGGCTTTCCGAACGTACTCGGTTTCTTCAGTCTCGTAGACATCGCTTTCAGCGACATCAGTCACCTCGAGGGCATCGTCAACCTTCCCGCGATCAACACTCACCACCCGGTCGCGGTCGATCCCAGCTGATTCGAGCGTGTCCAGCACTTCGTCGTCGTCTTTTAGCGAGCGGTTCGTCCGAGCAGTCCGCTGGACCGAACCGTACGAGCCCGAGACGGGCCGGTCGTGATGGAGCCGGTCTAACAGCGTGTCAGCGATTTCCTTGCGGAGGTCGTTGGCGTTCCGTTGAACGTCCGAGAGCAACGTGTACAGATCGATGAGCGTCCCCGTCTCGACCCCTTCGAGCGCCTCCACCTCGTGGCGTTCCAGTGCGTCGACGAGCAAGAGAGCATCCGCGTAGACGTCAAGATCTGGCTCCGTTCGTTCGTCAGGATCTGGCTCAGACGAAGAGTCCTCGTCGAGTAACAGCGAGGTGGTCGGCTCTTCTGTCTCGATGATCACACCCCGGTCGTCATTCACCTCAAATCGTGGGTGGAGACTCAATACCGTCGGGTACGGATCTGCATCGGGTGGAAGCCGATCGAGGTCAAATCCGTCGTGAGAGTCTGAGACTCGTCGATATAGCGTCTCGAACTGATCTTTTTGAAGCGGCCGCGACTCACCGCTGTCTGTGAACCTGATGATGACACGGTGTTCCTGGACGCCAGTGATCTGAAACCGGTCGTTTGAGAGTGGTGTCCGGAACGTGGCTCCTTCCGGAAGGTCATCTAACCGCTCAAGGAGATTGTGCCAGCTGACCCGAAACGACATATTCGTACTGAGATAGTCGGATGCTAAATGCTTGAGGCTGTTTACAGAACTCACATCTGTATCCGAGTGCGTGGATGCTGATTGGATGAATTCGTAGGAGGGCTCCCACATGGAACCCATTATAATTGCCAGTTAGCCGTTTTGAGGTGTATAAACCGCCTGAATACGGACACCGAGACGAAGTAACAATAATTGGATATATGTCTGACGCTCGGCGTGAGTATTAAGACGGAGGCCGGCGCAACATCGCAGTATGCACTGCTAGGCGATGTTTAGAAAGGGGGGAAGTTCCCCTGTTGGCAGCAGGGGCCGCTTGGGAAGGGACAGGATGGCACCTGTCCGAGGAAGTCTCCTACTCCTCATTTCTTCCGAAGTGGTCTTAATGGTTGCGGTGGTGAGAGTCATCTCCGGCTTTCGCCGATAATCCGACCTGCTGTCTCTGAGACGGCCGATTACCCGATCTCGGCCGTAGCGTCGAGCACGTGCGCGGAGAGCGCACTATGCAGGACCACCCGGCTCATGGAGGTGTGCCAGCGGCGTGAGTCGCTTCGCTGTCGTTGGCTGTTCCAACTGTAGCCAACACTGGGTCATCGAGGACACTGTCAGTAGTGGAGCTGCTACCGCTCGTGAGTGTCCTCGGTGTGGGAGTCAGCATTCAGATAGCCAGTTGCGACGTCGAGCGAGAGCGGACACGTGGGAGAACGCTGTTGAGCAACGGGCGGCGCTTCTCGCGAACACACGCAACGCCAGCGCTGAGTTCGACGAGGTTGGCCGCTACGGCGATCTTGAAGACGAATGGGACCGCGACCTCGTCGGCCAACCGCTCGGCGTACAAGTCCTTACAGGAGCCTTCTCAGACGACCAGCACCTCGACACAGCAGAGCGAGAGACATCCGACAAACCCGATCACGGCGCTCGTCAGCTTGGAGATCTCCGTTGTGATGAGGACGCAGGTCTCTGGATGGTCCAGCAGTACCCGGCTGTGTCGTCTGGGACAGTCCGCCTCGATAAGGAGAGTCGGCCGGGTGAACTCTGGCAGCGTCTTGTTGAGGTCCTCGAAGCCGATATTGCGCTCGCCGTGCGCGAACTCGTCGGTGGTGTCGCTGATGGGGTCGCCTGGCAGAGGCTTGAATCGATTATCGACGATCGGCTCGGGACAGTCGACCGAGAGGCCCTTCCAGACGCGGAGAGCCTGAACGGGTCGATCGTTGCGTCGACGCTGTTGAGCTTGTGTAAGGACGTCGAGTCCAAGCAGCACCAGCAGGCGCTCGAACTGCTCGAAAGCTTTGGAAGCGCAGAGTTCGGCCCGCTTGGTATCGGGTTCCCTGGTGAGCTTGCGGATGTTCGCCGGGTTGTGAAGCCATTGCTCGCAGCCGCAGATCATACGCCGACACTCACCGTGCGAATCGATGAGTCATTCCAGGAGATCGGCCACGCCGACCAACGCCGGCAGATGGTCCGGCTACTCAGTTGGCTTGGTCACGGTGTGGACGTCCGGGTCGTGTTTGAGTCGTCCATCTGGATGCGGCGCTTCGCTTGGAGTTACGATCCGGAGATCGATGTCGACGAGCTGGATGGGAACGTCCCGGACGTGGCAGCGTTCGATGTGAGTTCACAATGCGATACAGGCCAGCGCGCTCACGGAACTGTCGACGACCACGTTGCGGCCGCGTGTGAGGCGCTTGAGACGGACGGTGAGGTTGTCGCAATCCTCGCCCGTATTGGTGCGGAGGCCGGACAGACAGCTGCCTACGACGCGCTCTATGAGGCTGCTCCGTACGATGACCCTGACCAGTCCCGGAACAACGTCGCGTACCAGCTGCGGCAGCTTCGCAAACACGAACTCGTGACCGATCGCATCGCGACCAGCGACGGGAGCAAAGTCGCAATTCGCCCGGCTGGCGTGCGTTTCCTCGAAGAAATCCGCGGATCTGGAACGCGACAGAAACCCCTTCAGAATTTTGTGAGTCGGACCGGAAAATCCGCCGACAATCTGGAGTCTAGACCCGCGCACACACGTGAGGGGGGAACCGGGTGGAGCCGCGACCGCCTCCCAGCACTCCACACCATCCAGCCGCTTCCCCGCTCTACGTACCAAGCCGCCGTCGCGGCGACCCCCGAGAATGGCGTCGCAACCGTCGATGCGGCGGTCTCCGAGTGGGACGATCGAGCGGCTCCCCGCCGCTACATGGACTGGGACGAGAATCGCCTCGCTGTAGCCGCCGAAGTCGACAATCCGATTCAGTGGGCAGTCTGTACTGCTCGCTCGTTGGGTGATACATTTGTCTGGGACAATCTGCTAACTGACGACCGGCTCGACGAGAATGGCGACTTCCGCCGGCTCCTCCAAGAGGCACCTGGCGTTCTCCAAAATAGTGCGTGCCTCGGGTGGATCGCTGAGGAAGACGAGCTAGTTGATGATATCGGTGAGTTTGGGGACCGAATACAAGCTGTTCTCGAGGAGATTTGCGAAATGACGCGGGACATGACTCACGGCGAGTACCGCGAGTATAACTCTCGGACAGCCTTCCGGACGAAGATTCTCACCGAGTCTCTCGGTGTGATCGGCGTGATGACCCGATTACTGGATTTCGCCGGTGTTGATGTCCTCCGTATCGGTCAGATGCCCCGGTTCAAGAGTGATTTCGATGACGAGAAGCTCTCGAGTATCGCGAAGTTCGTCGGGATCAACTCGGCGATTGGGTCGAAGTACGGGATGGCATCGGTGTTCCGGCAACTGTTCGAGGACCGTGATGAGGTCCTCCGCTGGTCGATGGACGTTGATGTCGACGCCGCAGAGCCGTTCGGTGAACTCATCGGCTCGTGGTGTCTATTTGCCGATTACGGCGAGCGCCAGGAAGTGTTCGCTGAGAAGCTTCGGTCCAATGTCTCGCCGAAGGACATCCGGGATGATGCCCCCGAGATTGGCGTCCGCGTTCCTGTTCAGACGTCGACGAGCCGAGCCCAGTACCGGGATCTGCTCGAGGAAGCGCTCGAGGCGAAGAATCTTCTCGCGACTCCAGAGGCAGTATCGGTACTCCACGGGCTGTGTCGGTCGCCGCTCGCTATCGCGAACGGCGTCGCCCGTGCCTTGGAGCCAGAAGTCGAGACGCGACATATCCGATCTGTAGAGCTCCGGCGTATCATCGCAGCACTGTCACCAGAGCAGGTCCTCCGGGATGTGTCGTCAACGCCGCGAAAGGCCCTCGTGGCACTCGCTAATGCCGATGAATTCCTGACGCAGTCAGCACTCGCCGAGAGAGCCGGCGTGTCGGCTCGCTCGCTTCGTGACCACCTCCCCGACCTCGTTGACGCCGGAATCGTCGCGATGACGGATGCTGGCTACCGACTCCAGCTGTCGTTTGTAGAAACGGACTGGGACGACGGAGAACTGCCTGAGCGGTACCAGGATATCCACCCACAGTGGGTGAGCGATCCGACCGTCAGCAACGACGTCCACGCTGCGGCTGGAGCGTTACGGACAGCTCGGGAGCATCACGGGCCAGATGGACCAGTCTCACCAGAGGAAGTCGGGTTCGCTGGCGATGTCTTGCTGGAACTCACAGAGCCGTGGCCGTTACTCGATGAGGTGCTGCCAGCGCTGTGGGCAGTGACCGCGAGAGCGTGCTATCGAGAGGACGCCACTGTCGCTGGTGGCGCTCTGGTTGAACGTGAAACTGAGATAATGGGGAGACGTCCACGTCAGTTGAGTCTTCAAGAAGCGACTACTGGGAAGCCTATCAGCTGAACTCTGGAGGCATTTTAGCGCCTGTCACCGATGATTTGTGAAGGCTCGGCACCTTGTCCTCGCTATCATATACCTCACGAGATTGTTGCGCCACATGCTGTTCCTCCTAAATCGCTCACCAACGTTTACCCCGTTTATTTCGTCTTATTCTCGATGAACTAGCCAGTAGATTGAGCCTGCGAACCGATCGGGCCTCTCCATCGAACTCTGAAGAAACTCAGTTGAACTGTGGAGAAATCGGAATGACATAGTGGGTGGGAAGAATGATTATTATTGAAAAGCAATCAAAAACGAATGCCAGCACCTCCCAGCAGAAACGAACTCGCTCCCGACGACCGGCGCTTTAGTGCAGTCAAATTTGACGAGTGGAAGGCACCTACTGACCCGGACTTCTACTACAAGGTCGCAGAGTTCGACGATTCGGACGCTCTCCCCGTTACTTCTATCGGACGAGGCGAGTCACTCGTCATCTACAACACGGACGGAAACACGGTAGCGTCGTGGGAGGGGCCTGATCATCCAACGGCAAGTAAGATTCCTGATATATGACGGAGCACCCGACTATCTGGGCGTTGAAGATTCAACCCAACTCCGCAGCAGAAGGCACTACTCCATACGAACTCTGTAAACGAAAGTGTATTGTCGGGACGGGTTGGGGATTGGAAGATCGCTACGATTCGAAAGAGGAGGCGCTTGAAGTCCACAGGGAGAACGGAGCGACCGACCAGTACGATAACGTTCGGTTCCCGATACGGGCTATGATTCAGAGAGCATCAGGAGAGGACTATGTCTGGGTGAATGAGGGAAGCGAATACGCTCTCTGCCACATCGAGTCGGACTGGAAGCAGCATCCCGTCTCGACGGACGAGACCGACGAGTGGACGCGAAATGATATTCACAACTACCGTGATGCGACTTGGAGAATCATCGAACCGGCACTCGTTCCCGGGTATATCAAGCGGTACTTCGCCGCTCCCCGTGTCCCCACGATGGCACGGCCGAAGGGTGGGAAAACCGAGAGCGCGAAACGGTACACGACGGAACTATTCAATGAGAACCCGGACCAGATAACCGAATTTGTGGACCTTGCCAAGGTGACCGAACAAGTCGAAAAGAACGATCTGTCACGTGTATTTGACCTGCTCGATCCCGTTGAGACGGAAGACATCGTAATCGACTATCTCCAATCACAGGGATGGCACGTCGTCAAGTCCTCAACGTCGCGGGCGCAGCCAGGAATCGAATGTGTGCTTCGTCGGGTAGAGTCTGAGCCGGAGACAGCGTACGCACAAGTGAAGTCCGGAAGTTCTTCAGTAAACGTTGAGGAACTTGAAAATTTGACTGACGACGCGACCGTCTACATCCATCAGTACGAAGAACCGGCGGCAGCACTATCCGAAAATATAGTTTGGGTGTCGCCGACACAAATACAGAACCACATCGTTGCCAATCCCGGCTACCTACCCTCGCATACACTATTCAAACTCCAACTCGGTTTAGAATATTAGGAATCTGTGATTGTGTGCCCTGTATTGACCGATCCGACCTGCTAGTTTTCAGAGGAGCTTCTGTTCGAGATACGCGCGTTCTCTTCAGCACACACTGGATTACCATCTCAGAGGACCGTAAAACGCGAGATTTAGGTACTGTGGGTAGCTTATGCTCGTGATACTTGATGATCGAGATTCCTGATTCGCTTCGCTCTGTATTCAGTGCTCAACTCGAAGAACGTGATGGGTCATATGTCGTCGATATTCCGGCGAGTGAAATCGAACATGACACGCTCGCTGCCAACGAAACGTACCGCGTCGCGATCTTGGCGTCAGAACCCTCGACAGACCAGAAGACTCACCAAGAGCAACAGCAATCGACTACACAAGATACGGCTCCGACATCGGGCGGTCCGCCGGTAAATGAAGGTGAGGTCCGCGACGTGACGATCGAAACGACTGGTGATCAGGGCGACGGCATCGCGAAGGTTGAACGGGGCTACGTCGTGATCGTCCCCGGCGGACAACCAGGTGATGAGCCGACAGTCGAAATTGAGCAGGTCCAAGCAAACGTCGCGTTTGCCAGCATCGTCGCACACGACTCACGGGCGCTCTAACGTCGATTTATCACCGACCGCCTGTAGGGCCGGCGTCGTTGAGATTCTACCCTGCTCGATTCACGCTTACTCACTGCCTGGTTTCCCAATGTACTCTGATTTCATCGTCCCATTCTCACGATAGTACCGATAGAGATACGGGCCGTGCATATCTGCGAGATCCCCGCTGGCGCACTTACAACTGTCATCGCCACAGGTGACCTTCTCTTTGACGACGGTTCCGCTCTCCGCATTGTCGGGTTCGTCGACGGGCTCGGCGGCTTCGGGAAGCTCGTTGGTATCGACCGACTGGTCGCGATACTCAATGAGCGCCTCAACGTAGCTTTGTATCTCCTGGAGCGTCTCCGTATCCTGTTTCGGGAGTCCCTCTGCGAGATATTTTGGGAGCGAGGTGGGTGGTGACGGCTGCTCCATACCTTATGTAACAATTGGTGCCTCTTGAGCGCTCGGCTGATACATAAGGCATTGAACCCGCTCGATCAACTGTGAGTTCTTCAGCAATCACTCGAGATCGTAGGCCGCAATCTCGTCAGCGCCACACTGTGGACATTCATCGATGTCCTCCTCGACGCTGTATCCGCAGTGACGGCATTCGTAGAGTGTTGTCGATGACGGCTCAGGTCTGACGATCTGTTGGATGAACTGTTTACTTATCATTGATGGGATCGACGATTTCGCCACAGCCGGGGCATTCGGCCCACACGCCCGGTTCACCGCTAGCTGTTTCATACTCGATGATCGCGTGCCGACCGGTCACTTTCTCACCGCAGAATGAGCAGGTGCCACGGACCGTCTCTGGATTATCGGGGGTCATTCTCACGAAATCGGCGGCTCCTTTCAGGGGGAGAGGGAGCGTGTGACACTGTTTTAGAGCTGGTTCGGTCGGTGAGACCGACTCAGCTTTGCCCCCTCACCTCAAGATTACAGACTCTGTGATTTATACTTCGGGTGAGCGAGGCGAAAGTACTACTCTAAAAAAATCAGCGTGACCGCGGGTCGCAAGTAGCCATCGCACAGTTGTGATCTGTGACGAAGGTAGACACCCAGCTATTCCATCGACATGCTGCTCTACATCTCGCGGCATTTCGTTCACGATGAATCCTTCATCGATGCGGTGGCTGGAGATTCTTCATCTTGAAATCCGACTGAGCGACAAACTGCCCGGCCAGTTCAGCCAACTTCCGGGTTCGCTGGATGTCGGCCAGATTGTGCTTACAGAGTGGAAGCCAGTCGCCGGTCTGGAACGCATCAACAGCTTCGGCGCTATCGTCAAACGGGTCGCACGTCTCCTCACCAACAAGAACATCATACACGCCAACGAGATCACTCTGATCGTGTGTATTGAACCGGTCAACCACTTGTATCATGTCGGCGTACGCGATGTCACCGAAGGGCCACCGCAGTCCATGTTGGAGAAATCGCGTCCGACAGAAGGGAAGATCGAACCCACCGTTCCACGTCTCTCCGTTGAACGCGGTCACGTAGTGGGTGTCACCATTGAGTTGGTCCGAGTCCACGCCTGACACTAAATACTATTAGTATCCAACCTTACCAAGTCGTTCCAACGAGAATTTGAAAATACTTGGTAAGGTATATAAAACAAATATATGTGTGTGTAATATCTCTGCCATATATACTATATTCGCACAAAATATATACTGACTTAGCGTCAAGGAGGAAATATGGGAAAAATCAAGCCTCCAGATACCCCATTGTCGTCGCCAGCCGTAAACTCTGATGCAATTACGAAAGAACGCCTTACAATTCTCTGGGCAATCACGCTCTGGTACAACGGCGTTGGAATTCAACACGGATCGAATTTCTATCACATAGGTACTAGCAAACCACCGTCACTTCAGTCATTAATCGGCTGCTCTGACAAAGAGTGGGAGACGGACTACAAGCCTGCGTTTGAGCATATTTCGGAGCAAGATGGTGTTACTGAAAAGACTATCCTCCGTCGAAAAGTTTCTTGGGCACCAACGGAGATCTCACTTAAACTCACTTCCGAACTTTTTGCTGACTATGTTGAACAAATTGTTGTTCCAAGTTCTGCCTTTGATCCGAATAAAGGCCATATTGGTGATCCGCTTGAATCATTACCCCATCGTACTGCTGTGGAACAAGCAGCATCGTGGCTTGACGGAGCGGGATATCGGTGGACACTCTACCCAGGACAATCAGGGCATCCACGGGCAGATCTCCACGGAAAGCCACAACATTCTATTCACTATAATACAATAATGGATTCCGAAATTGAGATCATTTCTGACCACAATAATAAGGGAATGTACGTCAAAAAATACGCGATGTTCACGGAAAAGCCCGGAAAATCGACCTGGATATTCGAAAACCGAGCGGCTGCTGCAAAAGTCATTAATATGCTCTCGGAAACCAGTATCAAAGGATATTTAGAGAATAGAAATCCTCCGTGTAATATTGATAATACCCCATTACGGAATATAGAAAATTATGCTATTGATACACTGAACAAATACCTCAAGCAGAGTAGAGAAAGCCCGAAACTTGCCTGCCCAGGAATGGATTACGTTCAAACGATCACTGGGATTTACGAGAGTAAAAATTCCAATCTGATACGGCGACCGGTCACCGTCTGGAATACGAATACCGATGAGATTGAACTTCTCGCGCCGATGGATCGAAAATGTAGTATCACCCTTGAGGAACTGAATGCTGGGGCTGAACTGCGAATGGGCAAGAGCAGCCCGTTCAAAATACCTCCCAATTAGAGTTACGGATTAGACAACGTGTAAAAAGAATGGCATCCGACGGTTTAGATTTGCTTGTATTCTTCTGGGCAGCTATACTTAGCACGTCATAATATATCCTCGGCTAACTGTATCTGAAATCTGAGTTCTTTATCGAAACGGTTGTACTAGCGGTCTCGACGAGAGAATTATGTGGATCGACGCAGAGCTGCCGCTGTCGGCGGCGGTCAATCACCGATGTGACAGCGTAGCCACTCCTGCTGGCTTGTTCGATCGGTGGTTAGTGGTGGACTGATCGTCCGGTGTTCGGTTCGTAGGGACGGGTCAACGCACTGTGATAGCCGGCCACGCAGCACGTCGAACCATATTGATGAACTCTTTATATGTCCACCACGAGAGGCTATGCCAGTCTCAGCGGAGCGTCGCCAGACAGATGAGTTTGACATCAAATTCTCCAATATCAATATGTGCTAAGATCTCTAAGAAAACCGAAGCCAACTGAACTGCTGTAAATAAAAACGTTCCGAGCGGGACTCCTCGCAGGGTGAATACTCTCGACTGCCGGTGGATACCCCCCATCAATCTGATATCATAGCCTCGGTCAGCAATCGAGTATCTGGGGTATTTCATAATTACTTCATGGGCTCCGTATGGGATCCTCTGTAGAGTCCAGACTACCGTCCCATTCTATTATTAGTTCTAGTAGACAAATACCCAGATGGCAAAAATTAATTGATCTTAGAGGATTATGCCCTCTTAGATAAGATGAAGACAAAGGCCACTAAAGTTGATCATCCCTATGACAGATCCCATTTGGAATCAGGACGCGTAGGCGCAATACGTACCCGTCGACAACTCAGATTGGTTCTCAAAGAGGTCAAAAACAGCTATAGAGGCATTCCCGTAGACAATATTCTATCGTTTAGGTATCTCATAGATCGAGGCCTTCCAACCAGAAAAAGTGTCTATTTGCCAAATATAACTAGGAGATTTAACGGTATTACTGTAGGTATGGGGGTAATAGTATGACAGATTCCGAAGAGCAACCAAATAGATTTATTGATAAATATTCATCTAATGTTTCAGTTGAGACAAACAAAACAGATGAGGGTAGTGAGGAACAAGGCCATAATATCCCTGCGGACAAAGAAGAAAATACAGATGGTAGTGGAGAAAATGAAAACAGTAATTCGCTTGAACTAGATTGTACTGATTCTGGAGATCCGATCAAGGACCGCGAGAGCGTCCTAATGTATCTGCCGAGTAATCTCCGGAGTGAACTTGATATCCAATTTGATGAACTAAATGCAAAGCACAAGCGCCAGCACGATGAAGCACTTGAGAAGAACCGGGATTATTATCCAGCCGTGATACAGGCAGGCTTAACTGGCAAAGACCTAGAAGAAATCTTAGACATCTAAGAGATCTCCCATCACATATACTCGAAGTTTGGCGGCAAAAATCAACCCCGTCGTGATATGATCGAATTATTACCAAAACTCCGTAATCTATTTCTGGAAGGTCCGTAATCTATTTTTCATAGCTGCGTAAAACAGATAAAAAACTGCGAAAACCCTTGAAATTCTGCGTAATGCCTGTACGGACATTATATGTGTTTTATTTGCGTTTGAAGGCTCATGACTGTGGGAATCAGTAGATTAGCCTACTGCGTAAAATCCAGAGTAAGTAATATAATAGTATAGAAAGGGGGATTTGAACGTAGGCGGAGAATTCCAAGCGGAGCGTATGATGATATTTTGATATACTCTGGCATCTCGGTTGGAAGTCATATTGGGGCAGAGGATGAGCAGGAGGTTGTCATCTGTATTGACGAACTCCGACTCAAGGTAAATTTGCTTGGAGTGTTTTGATTTGAATTCCGTTGGTCAGATCCAATTTTCTTAGAGATCTTATTGAATCGGTTAACATTGCTCTGTTGAAGAGCGATCTTATCAGCCGATATCACTGGTTTAGAAGGGTGAAGCCGAGGAAATCGAACCTGACATGGAGATCGACATCCTCGACTTCATCGAGCAGTGTCGTCACCTAGCTAAACAAGCGTTGGGGAAGCACGCGGGCGAGCCCGCCAGCGGCGGGTTCGCCCGCTGGGTTCACGTCGTCCTCCACTGTTTTCGCGTCGAAGAAACCCACAGCTACCGTGAAACGCCGAATCGGCTGAAGTACATGGACGAGGTTCGTGACGCTCTCAACCTAGATCGGGACGAGCTCCCCGATCACACGACGATCTACAAGTCGTTTGATCGGCTGAAAATGTGGGTGTGGCGGGCGCTGCTGCGCGTCTCCGCGCAGCAGCACCCGCAGTCCGGCCACGCTGCGCTCGACAGCACGTTTTTCGACCGGCTACGTGCGTCATCGTACTTCCGCCAGCGGGCAGGACGGACAATACAGACGCTGAAAGTGACGACATTGACTGATGTGGAATCGCTTGCTGTTCTCGATGTCCACATCAACGCACGGTGGAAGCACGATACGAAGACCGGACCGCAGGTCGTCCGCCGGAACGCGGACGACCTGCAGTCCGTCGCCGCCGACAACGGCTTCCAAGACTGGCATTCCGAGTACGAAATCGCCGCACATGACGTCGAGTACCTCGTTCACTACCGCGGCTCGTCAGCGAACGCAGCCGCGAACAACGCGCTCAATCGAGCGAACGGTTACTCTCAGCGGTGGATGGCCGAAACATCGTACTCGACGACGAAGCGCTCGCTCGGCGATGCCGTGCGAGCGCTCGGCTGGTATCGCCAGTTCCGTGAAATCGTCCTGATGTTCGCCATCACCAACATAGAACCACTGTGTGAGCCGTTGTAACCGTGACTCAGCATCTATTCAACAGAGCAGTTAACATGACCTCTCGAAAGCGGGGCCGTCGAACTCTTCCTCTGGGAAGGAATCTAAGTCCGCAAGATGCGGTACCAGTTCGAGCAGATGGAGGCAAGGCTCGATCACCTCATCAACAACCTCGGTGTGGGATCGACCCCAACGGATGTAGTCGAAGAACGATTCGGGACAGTCAGCGAATGGCCGTGCCCGCCGGCATCTCTGGTGTGGAGTTAGCCGACAGCCCACTGCCGTACTTTCAGAGCGCAGGGGACTCCTGATCGATCGGACGAGGAGGCAACTGTCCGGGATCAGGTTCTCGACGAGCGGGATGCAGTCAGTAAAACGGGCGACGACGACTGATCGATCTGCCGTCGGCAAGGTCGAACTCACCCTAGGGCAGCGTCGTCGGCTGGGTGTAGTGTCGAAATATCGAGACTGACCTCGATGGTGTCGTAGGTATCGCAGTCGAGACGCTCGGCCAACTGGCGGATGCTGTCCGGGCGCTCGGCCATGATGCTTCGGAGGCGCTCGACGTGACGATCAGTGAGAAGCGCTCGGAGGTCACTCGGATTCTGGAAGTTGATGACGTGCGGCACCTCTTCCCCAGCTTTCCAACGCTCTAGCCGGTCAAACGCGTCTTCACGGTACGTCTGTTCGGAGTTAGACGTGATCCGGAGTACCGAGGGGTAATCTTCAGGATCGCGATCCTCGAGGATGCCCGCCTCGGCTTCGATATCATCCATCACGACTTCCTCATCGCCAGAGCTGGTACTGTTGACATCGTCGGAGTCGTCGAGCATGGTGGTATTGGGTTCGTCGGGCATGGTGGGTCACCTCTCATGACGGTCGTCTATCTCGGTATGGAGCTTCCGGACATGGGGTTTGAGACCGATATACTCGATATCTCATATACGCGATCGGGCGTGTGGCAGTGGTGGTGATCAACCGTATGATGGTCTGCTATGTTGTCGAACCGCAGGTGAGTTCGACCGTCTTCGGCCATGTACTGAAACCGGCACTTGACCCCCTCGGGGTAATCGGTCGCTTTGCGGGACGTTGGTCGCAATCATTTCGCACTGGGAGCCGTCGTCGAATGTGGTCTCCTCTTCGTAGATGACCGTCGATCCTATCTGTGTTGTTGGTGTTCAACACCAACGAAGCGGCGGCGGAGAGAGTCAATGTCAGTTCTTGCCACGGTAGATGCTGTTGATCTCATATTCATCGTCTATGAGAAGTATATTTTTAGCTACCGGTGGGAGTGGAGTGTGGTTTAACAGGAGATTAAGACTACAGACAGATTCGACCGATACAAGCACTCAAAAACGCAAATACAGTGGATGCGATTTGTGACACGGATATAAAAGTTACAATCGCTCGTCTAGCGGAATAGCACGATCCAAGAGAACTCCCCCGGCGCTAGGACGCCGGAGGAATCGTGCTGCCAACCCAATGACAGCAATCAAAAACACCAGGGTCAGGAGTCATAACTCTGTCTCTCAGAGCACTACTCTCAAAACTGACCCATTGACAGACAGCATCGTACAACCCGCACACCAGCGTGACAAAGCGCCCAGCAACGCCTACATCCAAACCATAGATAGTCAACCTAGCGAGCCAACCGGGGAGTCGCAGCCGTGGCGACAGGGCACTCTCGATGAACACTTCGCTAACTACAGCTCGTCGAAGAGACGGCAGCCACGTCGACGGACTGCTCACCTACGGAGGCGATCTGAATGACGGATACGCTTGACGAGACGGCGTCACTCGCGATCCCAATGGATCCCGATGTCGCATTCAATGCGATTGGAAATAGTCGCCGACGCCGCGTCGTATTGTCCCTGTCACGCGCTTCCAGGGCAGTCCCCACTAACGAACTTGCGGTCGAAATCGCGGCCATCGAAAACGCGATTGATCCCAGTAAGGTCGGCAGCGACGAACGCACGTCAGTCTATATTTCGCTGACCCAACAGCATCTCGAGACCCTCGATGAAGTCGGTGTAGTCGACTACGACGACCGATCCAAGACCGTAACCTCGACAGACGCAACTGAACCACTCGCTGAGTACATCCGCCGGCTC
Organism: Halorubrum sp. GN12_10-3_MGM; assembly: GCF_005435235.1. NCBI lineage: Archaea > Methanobacteriati > Methanobacteriota > Halobacteria > Halobacteriales > Haloferacaceae > Halorubrum > Halorubrum sp. GN12_10-3_MGM. Next base: position 66,013 of record NZ_SGUB01000014.1, on the reverse strand, counting down.
CAGACAGCCTGCTACAAACCAGACCCCGAGGAGAGCGCATGACTGATACACAAGCCCGTGCCCTCGCGACGCTTCGAGACATCGACGCCCGCTTCCATCGCCTGTTCGAGGCGGTCGATACGGCTGACGAACCAGCAGCCACACCGTCCGCAGACCCTCTCGCCACACTCCGGCGAGCGCGGTCGCAGATCGATGCTGCGCTGTTCGAACACCAGCGTCGAACAGATGACGGTATACTCCCTGACGGTGGGTCATGTGTCCTCCAGTGGGACCCACCTCGTACTCCACCGCGACGACTTATTTTCGACCCAGACAGCGACGGCAACACTTGGACCCGCCGCGAACTTGAGTGGACAGGTGAAAGCTGGCGTACCTGTGGTCGCGACAGTGTCACCGACGTCGCGATCAGCGCACCAGCGGAACCACGATATCCGGATCCCACCGACCCGCCGACGATCGAGACACAGCTTAACTGGATTCGCGATACGTGGACTCATCCGGATCCAGACGTCCTCGTCTTCGACGCAACGGCGACAACTGAACAAGGTGTGCTTGGGGCCGTCGACGGCGAACTGCGGTACCGGGAAGCCGACAGCCCCCAGTGGGTCACCGTCACCGACGAAGCAGCACTCTCCCACCATCTCCAGCAACAGGGCCAGCCGACCATCAAAGCACTCTCAGAGACCCCACTGACACGCCACCTCTTCACCCCCAGCCCACTCACCCGATGAGCGCGAACGAATCTCACCTCCCAGACGGGTACGCAGATCACCTGCGCTCGCTCGCGGAAACACTCACGTCACTCCGTGAAACACTCGAAAGCGACCACACGCTCACAACTGACCAGCGGATGTTCGCCCGCCGCCTCCTGTATCTAACCAACCAGCCCATCAAAGAGGCCGAACGGATCCTTCCTGACCCAGATTGTGACAGTGGCTCGACCGACGACAATATACTAGATTCTGCCGACGACTACGCAAATGTACTCACTCACGTCGAAGAACAGTTATGTTGGCTGATCCGTTCACTACAGGCTGCGCTGACAGACGCCAACTACGACGAGGCACCCGCTGAGAAGTTCACAACAGCGCTTGAGTACGCCACGGCGCTACGCGACATCATTCCCGCGGTGCCGACAGAAAGCCCAGTACTGGCCACTCAACCGGATATCAATATTGGCGAAATCGACCCACATGTTGGGGGTCGTGGTGACAGTGATGGGCGGTGGCTCGAGTACCAACTCGATCGAGCACTCAACCGCTGGGGATACGGGGCGGCAAGACGCCAGCACATCTTCAGTCTCGAGGTTGATGTCGTTGCTCGGCGACGAACGAAACAGCAGGAACCCAGCGATTGGATCGTCGCTCAGTGTAAAGACTGGACGACGGACCCAATCACACCGCGTACCCTCTTTCGGCTCTGTACAGTGGCGTTTGCCTGCCGTGCGATGCCAATACTCTGCCACACAACCGAACTCACTCCGCGAGCCGAAAAACTAGCACGGGAACTCGAAGTACGGGTACTCACGCTCAAGGATTTAGAGCGTGCAGAACTACCTGCCCCGCGTGTAGCCAAGCCGACCACGGAGCTTAACGAGTGGGGGCCGCAGTATCGGGCTCGAAAGGATCGCGGCTCGTTCCCACTAATGTTTCGTGGAGAGCCAGGGAAACGCTTCAGCTACGTCCCTGGATTCGCTCCTGTGGGAAATGGTGCCGACTACGAGCCAATCGAGAGCGACCAAGACGACGATGATACCCATCCCGCTGCGGGCCATTAATCCCGACAGGATAGAGTGTTGAGTAGCTAAACAGCCAGATTTGGACTTCTAATCTCTGAGTTTTCGATCTTCTTCGAAGCACCTCAGCCGTTGGTTTCACCGGCACTCATGAGAGTGTCAGATACTTTCAGGAACCCTACTTGATCACGATTTCTACAGAGGAAACAAGGTGACTGCCTCAGAATCAAGCCTCGAGGCGGGCCACCGACGCAGTCTGGGAGTTGCGACCCGATATGCTTCTTATTCCATCCGGGACAACGGTCCAGCGAAACTATCATATCATCCTCTAATAAGTCGTAACAAGGATGCCAGTTTCTGTCGACGAACTCACGGCTGATGAGCCGTTCCCGGTTAAACCAGAATCAAACCAGTGTAAGGCTCTCACCTTCCTTGTTACACACCACGAGTATGGGTTCACACCACGTGAAATCGCAGGTCAAACAGCCCTCGACCAAACAACTGCTGTGGATGCCTTGGCTCGGCTCTTCGAGAACGAACTCATTAATCGAGCAGACGAGGTGTATTATATTGAGCCACGTCGAGTCGATGAGCTAAAACATCGGCTTGAGTCGCTTGATTCAGCCGTCCGCCTATTTGAGGCGACACCCAACGACGACAGCTACGCTGAAGAGGGCTGGGAACAAGAAGTTCTAAGCATCGATCCAGATAACTGAATAGAAATATTCGGTGAGGGGAGTCGAGAAATAGTACGGTTTGAGTGGGAGTTCTCATTGTGGGGATCAGGAGACACCCGTCCAGGGAAAGAAAGAGATATTCTTAAGATCTGATATAGGGCCGAAAACCCGGGATCAACCCCCACCCCCCGTTTGCGAAATGTAGCGCGGGATCAGGGGTGGGGGTGGGTCCAGCAGAAGAGGCCGTGAAACCACATAAAACACGGATATTGGCGGTTAGATTGTCTGAGACGCCCGTTTTCTAATTAACCGTTTCTAAGGGAAACGCTTAATAGAAAAGCGTTTGAACAGTATCCGTACTGCAATTAATACAGGTGCCAACGAGGGATCGAGGACGGCACCCGACCAGCAGACAATATTCTTTTGTTTCTCGTGTTTAGAAACCGTCTCTGTCGCGTTTTCACCGTGTGAACAGGCAACCACGAGTCCCCACCCACCCACCAATTTCACCCAAAGCATTTCGCAAACGGGGGGTGGGTGTGGTAAGTTTCAAGATAACGAGAAGAACGCCCACAACCTTACCAAGACGTTCCAACGATTCTGTTCAAACGGCTTGGTATGGTCTTCACGATCTCTCCCATGGGGGCTGCTCCTCACGTCTTCTATCAAACCGAATAACGGGAGCGAAATCCACATCAACCCGAGTTGATTCCGCCCGATATGGCCGCTTCGACACACAACGACCAACTTCAAGACGAGACTACAGAACCAGACACCGACTTCTGGCGGCACACCTTCGAGCAGTTCATCGAAACGCTCCCTGAGGCGGCGTTCGTCGTCGACGACGCCGGCGACATCACCCAGTGGAACACGGCGACAGCTGATCTCCTCGGTCTCCCCGCAGCCAAGGCCGTTGGCATGAACGCCTACGACGTGTTCGGAACCGAAGGCGAAGACGAAACCCTCGCCGAAGAAGTCGTCCGCACTGGAACGCCCATCCGTGAAGACGAGTTCCGATCTGCCGAACGTCCAGATGGAACACAGGCACACGCCCGCGCGATCGCGACCCCAATCGAGACTCCAGCTGGGAAAGTTGTCGGCGCGGTCGAGTTGCTCTTCGATGTCACCACTGTCGTCGAACAGCGAGAGACGCTCAGCGATCTCCAGGAAGAACTCTCGGACAACGTGGAAACGTCGATGGCCCAGCTGGGCGAGTCGACAACCGAAGTCGCAGACCGCTCAAACGAGATCACCCAGCTCGTCTCTGAACAAGCAGCCGAACTCGAAAGCACCCAAGGCGACGTCTCCGGGTTCAGCGCCACTGTCGAAGAGATCGCCTCTAGTGCCGAAGAAGTCAGCAACCAAAGCGCCGAGTCGAAAACACTCGCGGAAGACTCCGTCGAGACCGCGGACGAAGTCATCGATCAGGTGGACGATACAGCCGAGAAGTCAGCAACGGTCGCGAACGACGTCGCAGATCTACGAGACGAAATCGAACAGGTCGAAGAGCTCGTCGGCGTGATCAACGACATCGCTGAGCAGACCAACATGCTCGCGTTGAACGCCAATATCGAAGCGGCCCGGAGTGACAGCGACGGCTTCGCGGTCGTCGCCGACGAGGTGAAGAGCCTCGCAAACCGGTCCCAAGAACAAGCCGACGAGATCGAAGAGATCGTTGCGACGATCAAGGAGAAGGCAACGCAAACGACCGACGAGATGGAGGCCGCCAACGACGAGATACAGTCTGCGAGAGCCGACATCGAAGGCGTCCTCGAGAACCAGAAGCAAATTCTACAGGCGGTCGAACAGACCGAGAGCGGGATCAGCGAAATCGCGACGGCGACGGACGAACAGGCGAGCGTGGCGGAAGAGATCTCGAGTGCCGTCGACGACGTCTCCGACCGGGCCCAGGTCGTCAGCGAGGAGATCGCGGAGATTGCGGATGAAAACGAGAGCCAGACGGAGATGGTCTCTCGTCTCACCCAGGAAGTCGAAGACATCGACCGGCAGCTCGCGAGTGTGATGGATCAGTCTGTCTGAGGGTCTCGCCTTGGTGACGGACGGTACGTCCCACCCCACGTTTCCGCTCTAAAACCGCTGAATATCAGCACTTCAGCCCCTTTCGCGCAATTTGACGATCCACATACACCCCCCATTTCCGCATAATTGCGTGTCGCGCAAGACCCCCCCATTTCCGCATAAATTCGCAAGACGGAGGCTGGGTACAGCGTATTCATGGGTGGACATTAGCCATCGACCACTGTGATCTCAGGTGAACACACACACACCCCACGTTTCCGTCGTTAACCCTCGGAATCACGGCTGTTCACACCGTCTCCCGCAGTCGTTTCTACACGAACCACACACGGGGACCCCCGGTTTGGAGTGAGCTCTCCAATAGGCGGACGACAATTTGACCACAAGCTCACACACGGAAAGGTAGAAGACAATACCAAGCAGTATATAAAGACTGTATAACACTAACGTCTTGTTAGCTCTAATAGACAGTAACAACACTTTATTCTCTACATTTGTTGTTTGTTTGTTGCCTTTACCATTACCTATATAATATAGTAATGTAGTAGTAGTGTAGAATATCTCGAGACGAACTGATGGTTGTCATAGAGGAGTATTCGTTCTATTGTTACTCTCGCTCAAAGACCCAGATCAAGTAGCTCAGACAAAATAGGGAGCGTAAAATAAGACGGGACCGAGCTCCCACGATGGGGCAGTCCGACTTCGGCTGGAATCTCTCGTCTTCAATGTACTGCCAATCTCGTTGGCATACTCACTCCAAACGAGGGGTCCCCCTCTCTATCAACAATCCGACAAGCTCATTCCAAACCGGGGGCCCTCCATATCAGATCCCCAAGATGCTCACTCAAAACGAGGGGTGGGGTACAACCGACACTCACTCAAAACGAGGGGTGTAGGCTTCTATCTTATCCTCGGCAAAACCCGAGCTAAAATCCGCACACACGGCGAACTCACTCCAAATGAGGGGAGGCAGTTTTATCACCCTCTCGCTCAACGTCGAACCATGACCAATACCGACGACAGCGGATTTTCGGTCGATCAGGTGATCGGCAACTCCCCACGGATTTTCCAGGACAAATCTCTCGTCTCGGTTGGCACTGTCCCCGATGAAGACCGGATCGTCGGACGACAAGAAGAGATTACGAACGTCGCACTCAGCCTCGAGGACATCATCTACAACGACGTCCCAGACAATATCCAGATCTATGGCAAGACCGGTACCGGGAAAAGCCTCGTCTCACGACACGTCTCGTCGAAAATCGTTGAACGCGCCCAAGAAAACAGTATCCCTGCGACCAACGTCTACATCGACTGTAACGCCAACAATACTATCACACGCGCCTCGCGAACGCTGTACTTCTCAGTTTTCGACGAACTGGACGAGAAATACGGGATCAAAGCTCAACCAAGCATCTCACCACCACCGAAGCGTGGAGTAGGCTGGAAAACCTACACCGAGAAGCTCTGGGATCTCGTCGACGACTACTACGATGGGCTGGTGATCATTCTCGACGAAATCGATCTGCTCGAGGACTTCAACAGCCTGCTCCATGCTCTCTCCCGCGCCCGTGAAAACGACGAGATAGAGACTTACATCTCCATCGTACTTATCAGCAACAAAACGACGCAGTTCCGGAACGAAGTCAACCAGCGAGTCAAGAGCTCGATGGGTGGGTCTGAATTCGTGTTCTCAGCATACAACGCCGAGCAGCTGGAAGACATCCTCGAGAACCGTCGCGATGCATTCGAGGAGGGAGTTCTGAGCGAGGACACGATCTCGAAGGCCGCGGAACTCGCCGCCGACGAACACGGCGACGCCAGAAAAGCGATCGAACTCCTGAATAAGGCTGGGATGATGGCCCGACGGAACATGGACGAGACCGTCACCGAAAACCACGTCACCGAAGCAAGGGACCTCGTCGAAGCGGATCTCCTCTCGAAAAGCATCAGCACACTCCCGGATCAGGCGAAACTTGTCCTATATACGTTGACGAAGCGGCTTAACGGGAGAGGCGACACCGTTTCAACGTCGCAAGTCTACGACCGCTATCAGACCGTCGCGAAGGACGTTGAATCAAACGTCCTCGGGTACCAGCGTGTCTCGGACCTCTTGGACGAATTGGAGTTCTTGGGCGTGACGATGAGCGAACGAAAGGGCCGCGGCGACAGACGTGGGATCAAAAAAGACCACGAACTCAACCACCGCCCCGAGATCGTGCTCGCAGCCACACTCGCTGAAGACCCACGACTTCAGGATCTCGAAAGTGTCTCTTCGCCCGAAGACATCCTCCAGTGACGTTCTGAGACCCATCACCATCGAAATGAAGGCCCTCCAACTCCGAAGTGAAATCAATGTCCCAGCTAACGTCTCTCAACGACATCGTCGATATTCTACATTATTAAATGTATTCAAACAGCGAATTTAACCGCATTACATCGATTCGACACCGCTGTTCGAAATTTTTGAGCCTTATGTAACCATCTGTCGAACAGCTGCGGGCAACTGATACATAAGATTTTGAGAGCAGCGACCGACTGATGCCCAGCCGAGCCGGTGTGACCACTGGTCCCGATAGTCTCTCCCATTTCGGCTGTTGGGGTGCGCAGGTAGTGTAGAAAATGCCCACCTGCGCATATCTTCGGCTATTTATATATTGAACCCCTCCGTGCGAGTATGACCGACAGCTCGCTGTCGATCGCAGGCTACGCACGTGTCTCGACTGTCGAGCAGACACTCGACCGCCAACTGACTGGGATCTTCGACTACGCCGAACAAAACTTCGAGATCGACCGTGCCGATATCGAGATATATCGCGACAAATCAACTGGGACAGATGTTGAGCGCTCCGGGTACCAGCAGCTCGTTGAAGACGTTGAAGCTGGTACTGTCGACGTCGTCGTAGTGTACGAGGTCTCTCGTGTTGCGCGTTCAATTCGTGACCTTTCACGGACTGCGGACCGCGTTCGCGACGCTGATGCTGAACTCCACGTTGTATCTGAAGGACTGACGCTCCGACCTAGCGACGACGACCCGTATCAAGATGCGCTGTTTCAACTGCTTGGCGTCTTCGCTGAACTTGAGGCAAAGATCAAACGCAAAAACGTCGCAGAGGGTATCGCAGCACGGCAAGCAAACAGTGATTACCACCATGGGCCGGCACCACTTGGCTTTGAGAAGGAGGATGGCCGACTCAGAGAGGCCGCGGTGTATGATCGTGTCTGTACGGTTCTCGACGCTGTGGTTCGTGAAGAGATGTCGAAGCGACAGGCGTCGAAAGAACTTGATACAAGCCGTCGGACGATTCAGCGAGCCATTGAGGATCGGTCCGAACTATACGGTCTATAGAAGTTCGGGCTGTGCCTCGATGCGTGATATTACGGGTGAAATGCTCTCATTAGGAAGCTACAAGTCTACTCGTCGACGACGGTCGCCTCGCTCGGCGGCGCGATCTCCAACTCCTCGGCCTCGCGCTCGATCTCCTCGCCCGTCGTTCCGGTCGCGTCGGCGAGCACCTCGCTGAGTTCCTCGAGTGTAATTGCGTCCTCGGGTGTGTCGTATGACATGGTCAAACGACGGCGTCGATCCACCGACAAAAGTTGTGGAAGTCGTTCGCTCCTGCCTGATCGGCTATATCGTGGAGCGTTCCGTTCGGAATTGGGTCTGCTTTCGGGACCGTCACCGTTCGTACCTCGCCCGTGTCTTCATTCTCATACTGGAGCGTCGTATGGCTCCCTTTGCCACCGACCGGAATGAACCCGTGTTTCGAGAGCCCTTTGATTACTTCGCGCGAGGAAAACGTCGTTCGGACCACTACTCAAGCCAGGGGGGCGTCCCTTCGCTCCCGATCTCGACGTCAATCCCGAGCTCCTCTAGGTACGCTTCGGGGTCGTCGATCGTCTTCCCCCGGCCGTAATGGCTGTCGAGGGCGTCTGCGAGTTGTCGAAGGGCCTCGGTTTCACTCTCACCAAACGACGCGACACCTGATTCAATATGTCGCGCCGTCACCCGACCGTCGTCCTCTTGGACGAACTCGACCCCGTCCGGAGGATCCTTCGCGAGAGTAGACATACACGAAGATACGGCTCCCGGCCGATGTAAAGTTTTGCCACGGGGAGATCACCCGTCTTAACCAACACTCTCCCGTCGTAGTTCCGTATTTCCCGTATGTTGGCCAAGACCTACCGCTCTCGTCCTCGGTGTCGTCGAGCAGCGACCGGACGATCCGAACGGTCGCGTTCAGAGCTCGGCCTCGATCTCTCCCTGGTCGACCGCGTTGAGAAATGCCCGTGGGTTCCCGGCGTGCTGGTCATCGTTGAGCGTGAGCTTGAGGTCGCCGCTCTCGACGGCGTCGATCTTTGTGTATCTGCCCGCTGGTAGGAGTTTCCGTCAGTTTCCATGTGGTACAATTGTTCGGGTTCACGGCTGCTATCTCGACATGTGGTCCACCGGTCACAAAGATATGAGGTGTAGCACCAACTTCGCATGAGGTCTCTTATCACTGGATGAGTGCAGAACGCGTTCGCCCTGTCCCCCCGAATCGGAACCAATAGTTGGCCGATCTCCGCCATTTCCGGGTGTAGGTGGCCTCAGCCGAGACCAGCTCGCGATCGCAATTCGTTCACCAGCAGGCGAATGATCTCCTCTCGTTGATCGTCAGGAACTGGTCGACCGCGAACCTCGGCGAATTTGTCGTCCCAGTGGTCGATCCACGAGTCGAAGGCATTGTCAAACGCGTCTTCGGGATCATCTGCCGTCTTGACCGTCTCGATCTGCTCTTCGATCGCATGTTTCCGCCCGAGTGCATCCAGTTCCGCCTCGATTACCAAGTGCGGGTCGAAGTCGAACGTGGCCTCGTGCTCGGTCACGCACCACGTCTCGTCGTCGAGATCCAACCGGTAGTCTGTCACCACGTGAAACCGAGCCGGCGAACGATAGCGTCCACCAAGTTGGCTATCTGAGAGGTACATCGTCGGGTGCCGTTCGAGCCGGAACGCGAGGAACTCTCCCTCGTCGATGCGAAAGTGCGTTCCACGGTGCCGGATCTTCTCGAGGGTCACCCCGTCGTCGGGCAACTCAATGGAACACTCGGTCAGAGTGGCAAGCACCCGTCTCTTGGCCGTCGTCATTGGCGGTCGAGATCGCTGTCTACAGCCCAGTAGTCGTTCTTCCTGCTCTGTTGAAGAGCGATCTTATCAGCCGATATCACCGGTTTAGAAGGGTGAAGCCGAGGAAATCGAACCTACCATGGAAATCGATATCCTCGACTTCATCGAGCAGTGTCGTCACCTAGCTAAACAAGCGTTGGGGAAGCACGCGGGCGAGCCCGCCAGCGGCGGGTTCGCCCGCTGGGTCCACGTCGTCCTTCACTGTTTTCGGGTCGAAGAGACCCACAGCTACCGTGAAACGCCGAATCGGCTGAAGTACATGGACGAGGTTCGTGACGCTCTCGACCTAGATCGGGACGAGCTCCCCGATCACACGACGATCTACAAGTCGTTTGATCGGCTGAAAATGTGGGTGTGGCGGGCGCTGCTGCGCGTCTCCGCGCAGCAGCACCCGCAGTCCGGCCACGCTGCGCTCGACAGCACGTTTTTCGACCGGCGACGTGCGTCATCGTACTTCCGCCAGCGGGCAGGACGGACGATACAGACGCTGAAAGTGACGACATTGACCGATGTGGAATCGCTTGCTGTTCTCGATGTTCACATCAACGCACGGTGGAAGCATGATACGAAGACCGGACCGCAGGTCGTCCGCCGAAACGCGGACGACCTGCAGTCCATCGCCGCCGATAACGGCTTCCAAGACTGGCATACCGAGTACGAAATCGCCGCACACGGCGTTGAGTATCTTGTTCACTATCGCGGTTCGTCAGCGAAAGCAGCCGCGAACAACGCGCTCAACCAAGCAAATGGCTACGCTCAGCGGTGGATGGCCGAAACATCCTACTCGACAACGAAGCGCTCGCTCGGCGATGCCGTGCGAGCGCTGGGCTGGTATCGACAGTTCCGTGAAATCGTCCTGATGTTCGCTATCACTAACATAGAACCGCTGTGTGAGCCTCTATAACTGTGACTCAGCGTCTATTCAACACAGCAGTTCACACGGCGATCCGAGATGTGGAAGCCGCGGTTCAGCGCGGCTTCCCCGTCGTTTGGGAGCTACTCGATCAGACCATTGATGGACCGGCACAGGTCGACGAATCCGGGAAAGTCTGTTCAGGCTACAAAGGCCAAGAGCCGCCGCGGAACAGCCGTTCTCGCGGCGGCTCATCCCAAACTGGCCGGTCACGCTGGCGAGGGCGTCACGGTGATCAGCTGACGCTCGTCGCGGCGTGTCGCGACTCGCTTCGGGTGATTCGCGGCCAACGTGGCATCGACTACGAAGGCGATCTCGTTCCAGTAATTCAGGAGGCTGAAGACCTCTCCCAGGGGCTGGGAGAGGTCTGGACAGACGGTCTCCAAGCGTATCGAGAGATGGATCGCGATCACCGAACGGTTGTCCACAAAGAGCGGTATGTATCGCCCGACGGCGTCCACATCAACCAAGTTGAGTGCCTGTTTTCGCTCGCTCAACCATGGCTCCGGAAGTTCCGCGGCCTGTCCAAGCGGGGCTTGGAACAGGCCGCTCACACGTTCGGCCTCATCAGATCGTTGAACCTCACCGGCGTATCCGTCGATATCACCATCGATTGCCTTGTTATGGGGGCTTTCTGCAGTTCTACATAAGAGCGAGATTCGCGTTCTCACCAGTCGCCGACGGTCTGTTCGTTGATGTCGACGGTGAAGGTGACTCCGCAACTACAGTGGACGCCGATCTGGTCCGACTGCGTCGTCATGTGCTCTTTCGAGACCCCGCACCCCGGACAGTCGACGGCGAACGTGGCCATATAGACGATTAGTCGGGAGGGCTGAAAACAGTGGAGTCCCACACATTAGGATAGCCTGAGTTATCTCGCATTCTAGCACTAAAGTCACCGGAAACCTGGTGTCTGGCGCGTTCACACCCTCGAGGAGGTTGATCCTCTTGTCTCGAAGCCGGGGTAAACACGCCTCAATCCGGGATCGATCAGCGGGAACACCCCGTTATCGAAGTGAAGTATATCGCATCTCGCTATATGATATCTGACTCTGAAGACCCCACAGATTCGGCGTTTGGATTTCTACAAACCACCAACCAGACGACAGATGGTGCGTCTCGCACTTGGCCTGATTGCCAACAGGCCGGAGGGTGCCGTTACAGCGTGGTTGACTCTCAGCGCCTCACCTTCCCAAACAGTTATCACCTACAATCGCCTACAGTCAACTACAAAGAGGCTTCCACCATGCCTGTCGACCTTCGAACTCACGACCCATCCGACGACGTCCATATCAACCCGCGTACGAACAAGGCTGCCATTATCCGCCTCCTCTATACGAATCCCAACTACGGGTTCACCCCCTCTGAGATCCACAACCGGCTTGATGACATCCCAAAGGGAAGTATCACGGGCACGCTCACCCGTCTTCTCAACGACGGCGACATCGGCAAGACCGCTGACGGCTACTACCACGCCCTCGAGAGCCGTGATGACCTCCGGCGATTCGCTCGCGGCCTCGTTCAAGTTCAGACCCTCACCGACCGCTACGACGATGACTTCACTCCTGACGATATCGAGCAAACGGACGACCACCCCACGAGCAACACACACTCCGAGACCAGACAGCACAGCAGTGCCAGCGAAGAACCTGTACCCGAAGACTGGATTGAGAGCGTCGACGACTCCGAGCAGGCGTAGCGACTCGATATGACATGGTATTTTCAGGGCAGTCTCGTCTTTGCGGTCGACCCGACGGGAGCTCATACGAACCCACGGCCTGTCGTTGTCATCTCAGATGCTGACCGGCCCTACCTGGAAGAGGAAGCAACTGTCGTTTGTCTCGGCACGAAGGCCGACGAGCGGTACAAGCACTCAACGCCTGTTCTCCCGAACGATGTCATCAACAATGCCCACCTCAAGAAGACTACGTACGTCCTCCCGTGGGCGATCTATACGATCTCTCTCTCCAGTATAGACGATACTCTTCCACGGGGACGACTCACCGACGAAGGTATGGACCTCATCTCAGACGCTGTCGACAATATGATTCGACCGTGTCCGCCGTCAACGTGAAAAGTCGCATCGTCTACTTGACATTTATTGTGGATTTCGGAGAGAAACGTCGAGTGGATTATATATCTATTCACCAGTTCTGTTACCAGCTCTTCCTTAGAACAGTCTCTAAGTTCTTTTGACATAGCAAATAATTAATGTATCTTTATTGGCAATGGTCTTTTCATCGGTTGAGAGATTTTGCGAAATTTGAGGCGTGTTTGGAGGGTCGAGGGGTAGGATAGATGGGTCTATTCGGCGTTGAGTTTCAGGAAATACAGGATTATCCGAAACTTGATGAAATGAAAATCAGTATCTAAGAGATAGTCGGTGTGTCGGGATGAGGCTCGTCCAAGATCGGTTTGAATTCAATCTCTCCAGCAGAGTTGATATCGTCGTTTTCATCGTATATCATCCCTCCAATCGTACCCTCGTCGGTCGTACCCCAGTAGTTATTCGTAGCTGTCATTCCAGCATTGTCGTATCCAGAGGGTAATTTCAGTACGACATTATTAGTCATTTCGTGGAACGAATTATATTCTACAACCGTCTCTGATTTCCCAAGACTATTCCAGTTATTGATTAGTCCGCCGTAGACTGCCTCTTCTCCTCCCTTGAACACATTATGTCTAATATTGACTGTCACAGTCTCATTGAGAGTTCGGCTGTCGTGTCCTACAGAAAAACCTCCTGAATTGATGAATTTATTATATTCTATATTAACTTCCGAACGTGGGATATTCTCCCTGTATGAGGTGTCTTTGTACGGATACCAAATATAAGAAGAACCAACGTTCTGTAATTCCGAACGACGTAGATTGAATCCACCATGTCCTCTTTCCCAGAATGGGCCTGTATTTCTGATCAAACAATACTCGGCATTTAAGAACGCTTCTGGAGAGGAACCATCGGCATCGAATACTGTAGGACGACGACCCGCCCTCCCATCAATAGTTATCCTATCTGACGACGAACCTTTAGCGACAATATCTCCATGGAGTAAGAATAGCGAGTCTCGACCATTTTCCTCGCTTGCCCAGATATTCACACCCTGTTCAATCGTGAGAGTAGCTCCTTCTGCAACTTGTACAGTCTGGACAATGGTATATGGTCCTTCATCCGTCGTCCACGTCGTATCCGAGTCGATTACACCTCCTACTTCCGTAGCTACTGTCTCGAAACTCGTTTGCAGATTTCCAACTGAAACAGAGTACGTTTTCGGTCGGTCAGTTTCTACTTCGAATTCTACTGTCGAAGATTGGTCGCCTTCAAGCTCTACGTCTTTTGAGTCTACTTCCTCATTGTCTACTATGAGTCCAATTGTCCGTGTTCCGATTTCTTCGCCCTCGTTAATGACTTCTACAGTGACTTGAACGGACTCACCTGCAGAAACAGACGGCGACGAAACCGAGAGGTCCTTTACGGAGAGATTGGCGGGCTCTGGAGTTTCTGTCTCGGTCTCAGTCTCTGTTTCTGGTTCCTCCGTGGTTTCTTGTGTATCTGTTTCCTCAGTCGGTTTTGTTGTATTGTCGGTTGACGGATTCTCAGTATCTTCACTATCCGACGTACATCCTGCTATAGTAGAGAGACTAGCGACTGAGATTAGATACTTCCGTCTATTCATACCAAGTGGTTGGTTAGAAATCACATATAGTTGTTGTCGTTGGTGTGGTGGGGTTAGTTCTAGAGATCTAGTTTAGCGGTTCAGTTAGAACATTCACATAGCTGGCTGATTAAGTGGATAGATATGGACGATTCCAAGACAGACAAAGAAATGACTGTTCAGGAGTATGTGTTCACATTAGTCGAACAAGCTCCAAGTGATGTTACAAAGGACTCAAATGCACGAGAAGAATTAATTGAACAAGCCTCTGCTGAGTACATCGTATACGCAAATAAAGAGAATATCCAAGATCACGAGTATCACTTCTTGAGTCTAGTTCGGGTTAAAGGTCTTCTAAACGATGCTCAAGAGATCTATGAGAATCAGACAGACGATCTTTTTGAATTAGCCGAACAGGACGATAATGAAGAATATAAAAGAGAGTTAGCAGAGAGTGCTGGTCGGTACTCTGTCGGAAACACCTATTTAGCATTGTATTCGTTGGCGTATGAGACGATGGATGATCTAGTTGAGCTATTAGTACCGAAGATAGTTCCTGAAGACTTGGACGATTCTGTCTCTAACATACTGGTTGATGAAGTAGATAGATACGATAAACGTGCAAATTTACTCTACCAAGCAGAGATCATCAGCGAGGATACCAAAGAGGGGATTGAGCGTATGGGAAATATCCGTAACAAGTTAGTTCACGACGTTGATGAACGCTTTTTTGTCACATTCTTAGACGACACAGATGGCTTCGATCATATCACAGACACACTTAACGAACTATATCAACAGGTCTATGATAAACCAATCTACGTAACCGATAATGAACCGATATTATAAACTTCTCTCCCATCAAAAATAAACATTTGTTTAAGTACTAAGAACTAAAGCGCCAAATCTAACAACATATACTATGTATATGTTAACAATTTAACTTGACAAAACTAGTCTTCCTCTTCAAACTCCTCGACCCAGTTCCGTAAAGTCTCGTGAGTTGTGTCGTGACGCTCTACAACGGATCTTAAGCTATCGTCAGATGTTACGTATTCAGCCACCGCTACAGCTTTTCTCGTGTCAACCTCGGATGAATCAGTGTCAACTTCCTCGGTGTCTTCCGATTCATCAACTACAATTTCGAATGGAGTTGTGTCATCAGTCGATCACATCGGCTTAGAGGAAACGTCTGCTTGAGAAGGGTGTGCAACCAACCGAAGCAAACAGCGAGATAGAGGAAGAGCACCTTCTTAATTTTGTCGTCAACAGCCTTGACGAAGAACTTGCGATAGACCTTGGAGAAGACGTCGAGGTCACGACAGAGACGTTGTACGAGGTCCTCGCCGGCGAGGTAACGTTCCCCAGAGCTGACCAGAGATCGAAAACACAGATTCACGCTTTACTGGAGCGATTAGAGAGCTCTCGATGTGATCGACTGAGTTTGTCTTCACTCACTATTCTCTTCGGATTGGTCGTCTGTGATGGGCTCGAGGGAGTCTTCCATCCGTTCGAAATGAGCTTCACGGGCCGCTTCCTCTGATGGCTCTTTCTGCACGACAGACGTGCCCTCGGGCAGCTCTACATCTTCATCCACCAATGGATCTACGTCGACTACCATTTTGCGAATCTCCATATCCCGATTTATTTTTCCGACCAGCTGCTCGAACGCCGTCTCACGTTCCTGCCGAATCCGCCGGAGCTCTCGGACCTTCCGCTCGAACTCCGTCTGCACTGCCCAATCATGTACGCGACGTCCGAGGATCGTGAGCGCATACCGCTTCTCTGTCCCATGCTCGGTTGGCCTGTGACTCACCGTGAACACCTCACGCTCAACACCTTCCGAGAGCCGTGAGGACACCGTCGAGCCACTGACCGCGACCGCGTCGACGAGCGCGTTAAACGTTGCTGTCCTCGTCCCGATCTCCGTGATGAGTTCCGCCGCGCCTTTCTTCCGAAGAAATGCCTCGAGTTCGTCTAAGCCCATTGTATCTTCCTGTTCTCCACCTATCACTATAAACCCAACTGAAATATGATTCAAACTGATTCTTGACCCATACTGAATTGTGATCACAACCAGTTCTCTAACTACAGCGCGCATACCTATTGATATGACTCTCGCCATAAGCATAGAGCAGACCAACGACGGTAATGTCCGACTCTATTTTCACTCCACTCTATACTGTTATTTTCTCCTACGCAGCAGCTATATCTACACTGTATCACTCCAGTCTCCGGTCGATTACAGTCCAGCAGCGGAATGGTTTGTCTTGGAGGTGGCGCAATGCCGACTGACCCGCCGGCTGTCGCTGAGTCAATCATTGTTCACGCGGAGACGCTTTGTGAGCGTGAAGACCATCTCTGGGACGTCATCCAGAAACTCTCAATCCCCATCGACAACCTTGAGGATGCCCGCGATCAGAACCGCGTTAACTTCGGGACCGACGAAATGTTCCGGACGCTCTTATTCAAGGGGATTCGCGGCATCTCCCAGAACGAGTTAGCCCAACGACTCGGTCGGGAGCCGAGCTTAGTCAAGAGCTTTCACCTCGATATCACCGATCTCTCGAATGTACCGACCCAACAAGAGCTCTCGTACGCGCACGCACAATTCAGTGAAGACACCCAGAAAGTCCTCGATCGGACGGTTGTTGGTATCCGACAAGCTGCTCTCGACAACGGTGTTCTCACGGAAGGGCTCGTCCCCTCAGTCCCAACGGATGATGAGGAAGAACCACAGAGTGCGAATGAGTACAAGAAAGAGAAAGCACAGAAGACGCTGAGACTCGCTCGCAAACACGTCATCCCTGAGTTCGACACGCACCGGGCGGCCCACAAGAAGTACTCCGACGAGGTGATGCTGGATATGTTCGCGAGTATCTGTGCGAACAACGGCAGTGCTCATTCGGAAGCCGAGTACGGGTGGCTCACTGATGACGATCTGGTGTGCGACGACTCGACGTTCCTCCGCGCAATCAAGAAGATTGCCATACCAGAGGAGTCCGACGGCCAGCTCACGTTCGAGGATTTCGAGGATGACGATTCGATGCCCGAGATCGACCAGATTCGGGATGCGACTATGACGGCGTTCGACGCCGCCACCGAGAACATCATCAACTCTATTCGCGGCGACGATCCCTTCGACTCACGCGAAACCGTTGCAGCGATCGACATCACCCACGAGCAATTCCACGTCTGGCCGTGGGAAGACAAGGAAGCGGGAATCGCGAAGCCAGACTACCCGAAGATGGTGAGTGGATACAAGAAGGACGGCGAGTACAAACGCGGCTACAAGTACGCGACGATAACCTTGGTCGGAGATCACGCACCGATCGTCCTCGGTATCGAGCCTGTGAAAGAGGACTCTAGATGGGAGCCCGACGATTCGCCATCGTACTCGAAGGCTGAGCTAGTGAGTCGACTGTTGGACCGTGCTGAACAGTTCGTTGATCTGGATACGGTGATGTTCGATCGTGGGTTCCACGCCAAGCGTGTGTACGCAGACGTTCACGATCGCGGGCTCACGTACCTCTCGCCAGTCCCGAGATATGAAGATGACTTGGCGGCGATTCAGGATATTCAGGCGCATCCGGCGGCAGACGAAGCCGTCATACACGACGTTCCGGTTGAAATCGATGGCGAGGTACACCACGAGGCGGAGTATCTCTATACGCCGAGTACGAGCGATGATGCTGACGGAAAGTACGCGGTGTTCGTAACGAACCAGGACCGCGTCGAGCCCAAGGAGATCTCGAGTGTCGTGAACGGGTATAGTCGGCGGTGGGATATCGAGAATCAGTACAAGTCGATCAAGGATTTCATGCCGAAGACATCGTCGACGGACTACCGGCTTCGGCTGTGTAACTTCGCGCTGTCAACGCTGATCTATAACCTGTGGCGGCTCACAGACTATCTGATCAAGGT
Source organism: Halorubrum sp. GN12_10-3_MGM (assembly GCF_005435235.1). NCBI lineage: Archaea > Methanobacteriati > Methanobacteriota > Halobacteria > Halobacteriales > Haloferacaceae > Halorubrum > Halorubrum sp. GN12_10-3_MGM. The sequence goes on along the minus strand of NZ_SGUB01000014.1, from coordinate 47,905 downwards.
CGCGCTCGACGAGCCGATCCGATCACCGCCAGTGATCACGGCAAGGACGTTCGTGCGAGCGTTGGGCGACTTCCTGCGTGAGTTCGGGTAACGCTTTTCTCACTCCGGGTTTACCGATTCGGTAGCAGCTGCTCTCTCGATATTTGCGGATTTTTGTAGATTTTTGCTTCTTCTACCAGATCGTATAGGTATATTCGGTCAGTGATCTGAGCTCGACCGGTTTTCGGGGCGATTTTCGTCTTACTGGCTCGTGGAATTCCCAGTTTCGTTTGTAGGTTTATAAGCACGCGAAGAATGTGAGACCCCACAACCTCGGAGGATAGATTTGATGCGTGCCTTTCATTCTCTACATGTGGGTGTGAAATAGGAGCAGTCGGGGGATTTGGTTTTCCTTTCACTCAGAAAACTTTTCTAACGTACATACCCGATGTCAATTCGAAAAGCACCAGACAGGAGCCTAACCAGCCTCGTTCGACGTGAAATTAAGCCACGCATCACAACCCAAACTCCGAAACTCTGGAGCGATCACGCCATCTACTCGCGTCGTTATCTACCCATGCGGCATCACCTCATACGTGTGACCGGAAGATGATTCCGAAACGCATAGAGGATCGGTTCGGGAAATGACATCCGTTACGTATGCCCTCCACCCACGACGAATCCGCCATTCTGGCGACCGATCTCCGGAAGACCTACAGCTCAGAAGTCGCCCTCGACAGTCTCACGCTCGACATCCCGCACGGGACCGTCTACGGCTTTCTCGGCCCGAACGGTGCGGGGAAGACAACGACGATGCGGCTCCTTACCGGTCTCAGCGATCCGGACAGCGGATCGGTACGCGTCTGTGGCGTCGACCCGAGCGACCGGCGTGCGATCGCCGGTCGGGTCGGCTACCTCCCTGAGACGCCGCCGTTGTACGACGAGTTCAGCGCCCGCGAACAACTCGAATACGTCGCCGATCTTCGCGACATTTCGCGGTCCGTTGCCCGAGAGCGCATCGGCGAGTACCTTGACCAATTCGGCTTAGCCGGTGACGCGGATAGGCGGATCGACGGGTATTCGAAGGGAATGAAACAGAAGACTGCGTTCATACAGAGCGTCCTGCACGAACCGGATGTCCTGTATTTAGACGAACCGACATCGGGGCTTGACCCCCGAGCGGCGCGCACTATCCGGGAATCGATCATCGCGTTTGCCGACGCAGGGACCACGGTGTTCCTCTCAACACACATTCTTCCGGTGGTCGAAGCCGTCGCTGACGAAGTCGGGGTGTTGTTTGACGGAAGACTCGTCACCGAGGGGACCCCCGCTGAAGTACAGGCCCGTGCGGAGACTGGCGAGAGTGGATCCCTCGAAGACGCGTTCCTCGCCGTCACGAGCGAACCCGAAACGGACGCGGCCTCTCGGAGAGAATGAGCGTCCGACAGGACGTTCGCCACGGGCTCCGAATTGGGCGAGCGGAGTTCGTCCGAAGCCTCCGTGGGTACCTCGGAAACCCTCGTCGAGTCCTTGGACTCCTGCTCACGGCGCTGTTCTTCGGCGGCGCACTCCTGTTCGCGCTGCCAACGGCGTATGTGCTCGGGCAAACCGCGCGCTCCGTGGCGGCAGTCCCGTTCTTTGCGCCCGCTGCGACGCTCGTACCTCTCGGTCTCCTGTCGGTATCGGTGTTTCGGACCCTCGAACGACTCGGACACATCGACGGTGCGGATTTCGTCCTGCTGGCGGTTCACCCGCGAGCAGTCGTTATCGGGCTCATCACAGCGGAGGTGGGACGGCTTTCCCTGTGGTTCGGGATCCCGATCGGGGCAGTGGTCGTCACATTCGCACTCGGAATGGGCTCGCCGCTGCTCGTTGCTTTGGGCGGGGCGGTCACGCTGCCGCTCGTTTGCTGTGCCGCCGTCTGGGGGTACGCCGGGGGAATTGCTGTGCTGCGACTCCTGCGGAAACTCCCAAACCTTCGCCGTCTCCTGAAAGGGGTCGGTATCCTCGCGATGGTCGGACTCGTCGTCGCGTCGCAGTTCGCCGGGCAGTTCATCGTTGAATCCGACCTCTCAGTGCAACGGCTGTTGTCGACAGTAGCGTTCGATCCCCTCGTGGAATACGTTGCACTCGCGTTCGTCGGAACACCAGTCTCCAGACCGACCTCCCTAGGGGCGGTGGCGGTGCTCGCGGCGTTAATCGCTCTCACGCCGGTCGGTCTCGCCGTCTCGACCAAGCAGGTTTCTACGCTCTGGTTCACCGATTCAGTCGGTAACAACGAGTCGACGCAGGTGCGGCGATCGAGTGGCGGATTCTCTGCCCCACAGCCGTTCGCATGGACTAAACCCAGTCGTATCGCGTGGGGGATTCTCGTGCGCGGTCGCCGTGATCCGGCGGAGTTGAGTCATCTCTTGATTGCCGTCTTTTTTATCGCACCCTTTGGGACGATGTTTCTCGAGTTTTCGGGCGACGCCCTCGGACCCCTCATCACTGGAGGCGGCGTCGTTCTCGCAACATACCTCTCAGGCGCAACCTTTGGGTTGAACCCGCTTGGGGACGATCGGCCGCAACTACCGTTCCTCCTTCTCACCGAGACATCATCCGCGGCTCTCGTCCGTGGAAGGCTCCTCGCCGGTGTTGCGGTTGGAGTGCCGATCGCTGTTCTCAGCTCGTTCGTCTCGATCCTTTTCGGGATAACGGTGCTTGAGGCGGTGGCGACCGCCGCCGTCGGAGTTGTAATGTGTCTCGCTGCGTCAATGTTCGCGGTCGGCATCGGCTCGGCGTACCCCATCTACGAGGAGCGCGAGTTCTGGGGGACGGAAACGGTCGTCCCGTCGACGCTCGTCATGATGGTGTACCTGTTCGTTGTGGGGGGCGGAACGGTTCTTGGGCTGTTCGTGACGTGGTTCGCAGTCACCGGAAACGTCGTGTTGACGCCTGTATTCGGCGTGCTCTTCGGTACGTATCTACTGTTGACAGGCGGCGTTTCGTATGGTTCCTACCGCTATGCGCTCCGGCGGTACCGACGCTATACCCTGGCGTGACCACGCCGTTTCAGATGGGCTGTCCGCCGAGCACACCTGCTGTCAAGCCGATTGATGACACACCGGTGGGACATTCCACCTTGTGAGCCCTGCGAGGTCAACAGCCTCGGGGTCAAGCCCCGTGGCATCTGCCTTGTTGATCTGTGAACTGTTCGGCGTCCCCAATTGGGGCGCGCTCGGTGATATCCCTCTAGAGTGATAGCACGGGCCGTACTGATACCGGTCACTCGATGTCGTAGCCCCACTCTCGAAGGACATCGGCGACTTCGTCTAGATGTTCCATTCCGACGAGATACGCCGCCTCTCGGGCGTCAGTGAGTTCGACATCGTCACCAAGTCGTTCTTCAAGCGCAGGCCGGAGCTCCCGACGTTCCCGCTTTACGGTGTGTTCTGTGTAGTGGATCGTCTTGTGGTCCCGATCGTCTTTCACTCCATCGCGACGGTGGATCCACGGCAGCGTCGCCTCGACATCACCGGGATGATCTGGGACGCCCGGCATCGCTGTCGTCGAATCTGGCTCTCCGGTTTCCTCGTGGAGGTCCTCGTGGTGGGGCTCAGGAGCCGGATTCGCAGAGTCTTCGTCAACGTTGTCCTCCTGATCGTCATCGTCTGCGAACGGGTCATCGCCGGCACCGGACTTCATCCCGTTCGGCATCAGGCGCTCACCTCCTCAAGATGTCGTGCCAGCGTGTGGAGCTGCTCAAGCGTCTCCATTTCGTGATCGCGCTTTCGGTCGCGGACCTCATCGACGTACGAGAACGCCGTCCGCTGGGCGTCCCAACACCCCTCAAACAGTGACGCCCGCTCACCGATCGCGACCGGCGCATCGTAGCCGAGTTCGCGGATCCGTTCGAGGTAGCGTTGCTGGTCCGCGGTCCGACCGACGCCGTTCGGAACGACCGCAAGGACGCCGACCGTCACACCGACTGTGTCCTCAAAGCCCTGGACGACGTCGCGAAGCCCCTCGATCGACTGTATCCCCTTCCCGGTCGGCTCTAGTGGGATCACAAGCGAACGCGTCGCGGCGATTGCGTTGTAGAGGTGTGGGCCCGCGGTCGCCGGCGGATCGACGACAATTGTGTCGTACTCGTCGGGGATGCCGGCGTCGAGTAGCACTTCTCGGAGCCGGTCCCAGCGGTCGAACTCCTCGCCGAGGTCCTCCGCCATTGACTCTGCCCGGCCGAGGAGATCGCCGAGATTCTCCAGCATGTTGTGGCTTGGTACGAGGTCGAATCCGTATGCTGTCTCCTCGACGAGCTCATGGAAGTCACCCTTCGGCCGGTCGATAAGATGTCGGGCGATGTTGTCGGCGTCGCCGTCCTCACGTGGGGCATCGACGCCGAGGAGGTACGTGAGCGAGCCGTTCTGTGGGTCAAGATCGATCGCGAGGACATCGCGACCGTGCTGGGCGTGGGCGTCTGCGAGATTCGACGCGAGTGTCGTCTTCCCGACGCCCCCAGCCTCTGAGTACGTCGTGTACGTGAGCATGTTATATTAGTTGGACTGTCTGATAATAAAGACACGTCAGACAAACTATCTGGTCTAACTAGTTGTACTAACTAGTACAACTATATGGAGCGATAGTATAACTACTTAGTACAACTGATCAGACTAACTGATTAGTGTGGCTATTTCTGCTATGAGTAGTGAATTGCCACTCCCACATTCGCTATCTCAATAGCAAGTCGTATAGGCTGTTCTTTAGATCATATCTACTGATGAGTGCGCCGCTGCGTGACATCAGATTGGTTCGTAATGGTGAGCAGCAGCGCGCTCCAAACCTCATCGGTCTCGACGAATCAGTTACCACGGTTGATGGAACACGATACACTGTCGTGGTCGCTGTTCGTACCGCCCGAGAGAACGATATCTCCCTTCTTCGGGCTCTGATTGATAATGACCTCTACCCGTTTGAGCACAAGTCATCGTCACTGCTCCGTTACGGCGGTGTCTCCCCACAAGAGCGTGCTACACGGGTTCAAGGACTTATTGAGGATCTTCGACATCTCCCGGTTTCTTGGAGCGCTATCCTTTGGGAAGGTTCGCATCGGGCTGCTGAACTCGCAACATGTGCGGTTACTGCTGCGAAAAAATCGATTACCAATCCACTGCAGACCGGAGACATCGCACATGGATGTGGTCGGACAGCCTTTCTTCATGAGAGGGTGTCATAGAACTGTTCCCACATCCGGATCAAGATCGCTCAACACAAGACGGATACCGTACATAGAATCATCTCCAGACGTGACTTAGGTTGTAACGGTCAACACAGTGAACAATAGACAGTCATCGACAGAGTATCGCGGTAGTGAGGAATCAGGCGATACCGTCGATCGAATGTGGGTGGTCGAATTTTATCCTGCCAGTACCCAATCACAGGAACACTTTGCTCGTTTTGAAACAGTACCTCGATTTTTAATAAGAGTCACAATCACACCCTACACACCCCAGAATGATCGACGACATACTCGCGGTGCTGCTTGATATCGTCGTAGCATTCATTCCAAATAGCGTATGGAAAATTCTTGCGTTCGTGATCGGAGCCATAGCGACAGCAGCCGGTGTGGTCATGGTTGGCGAATCGCTGTGGACAGGTGGGGCGTTGATCGCTGTCGGCGTATTTTTGTTAACCGGATCAATAATCTCGTGGTATCGATGACTGACACACACGCGCTGTGACCAGCAGGATCACCGTACCGACCGAGCGGCTCCGTAGCGACTCGATTATAGAGAATCGAGGAGAGTACCTGCGCTTTCAGGCCTGTCTCCTACTCATAAGTTGGAGCGTGAGTCGTTTCAGTGCGGTCTTTTTACCGTACGCTTATCAGGGTGTCATAGAACAATTCACATACTCGCTTTATACCAGTCTATGAGCGTGTCATAGAATCCATCTCATAGCTTCTCACAGCCCGGTCGGTTTCCGCGCTCGTAGTTGGTGATGGCAATAACGAGCCGTAGGCACAGCGCAACGAACACTTCTGTTCGTGCGTGGACGCGGCCTCGGGCGCGGACGTGCCCGAGGCCGCAGTCCTTGACTGCGTCGTTGGTTCGTTCAATTCCTGTCCGGTTGGTGTACGTCTCGTCTAACGTTGATTGCTTCAACTGGACATCCTCGCTGTATTCTTCGATGCGATCTTCGACCCTGTACTCGATGTCTAGTGGGTCGTCAGCGTTTCGCGGATTGTACGGAGCGACTGGCACGACCCCTGCGGCCAGCAGGTGGTCGTGCCAGTCGAGGATGTCGTACGCGCTGTCTCCAAGCATCCACGTTGGTGTCTCGACGGCGAGCGCGTCACGTGTGACGCGCATCGCCGTCTCCTGACCGGCTTGTTTAGTTTGTGTGAATTCCGCTGCTATCGGGATCTTTGAGCCGGTTGAGACGATCGTACAGCCGAACCCGTAGTAGTGCTCTTCGGCTGTAGGGTTGTAGTTCCACGAGGCAGCGTCGTTGTATTGGATCGCTTCGACGTGAGTCGAATCGATAGAGTACGTAGAGTCGAGCAGGCCGCGAGCGGCGGCCTGCTCGACGAGTCTGTCGAAGATATCGTCAACAACGTGTTCGAGATCGGTGAGAAAGCGATCAATCGTATCTCTCGATGGCGGTTTGTCGAGTCCGCAGTAGTACCAGACGAGGCTGTGGCGGAGCTCTCGTGTAACTGGACGTGTGCCGTAGACGTTCTCGTAGTAGCAGTGGAGAAAGCCGCAAAAGAGATCTGGTGGCTGATGGACTCGTGTTCGCCCCCGCTTCGAGGGGGCGAACACGTCGTACTCTCTGAGAAACTGGAACTCAAGGTATTCAAACAGCGGTACTGTTTCGGTAGCCGCCGCATTCAAGAAGTCGTCTACCGAAGCCACATTTTGCAGGGTTGCGCTGGTGTTGGACACACTTTCCGCACCCTGCCGCTTCGTACGTGACGCTTTCTATGACACGCTCGTTTACACTACCAATCGCTCAGTACAGGGAATTCAGAGCCTACAATCCCCTATTAATTACCGGGAGTGATCTGTACCCGAGTACAGCAGTTCACTCACTCGTCGTGGTCAATATATGCGGCTTCCCATTCAGCCCGAGCTTCAATCTCTCTAGTGCCACGGCGAGTAGTACTGTACTCGTTGGTCCGTCGGTCGCGCTGACTTTTTTCGATAAGTCCCTTCTCAACGAGCGTGTCGAGGTTGGGATAGAGCCGACCATGATGGATCTCTTTTTCGTAGTAGTCCCCGAGTTCGTCTTTGATCGCGAGTCCGTGGGGGTCATCAAGTCCGGCAACTACGTACAGCAGATCGCGCTGAAAGCCAGTGAGATCGTACATGTCGCAATGTACTCATTCGAGTTTTGAAATACTACTGATCTATTCAGGGGCTACAAAGTGAGAAAGGTATCTCAGTCTCAAAATCTCTACAAAATAAACAATTTTTATTTTATATTCTGAAATTAAAACATAAAACAAACCATGGTTGGGCGGAACGTGTCGTGCGTATTAAATTTCACCTTGTACACATCAGTTGGCAGCTGACTGATGGGGGAGTTATAGAATTATAAGGAGAATACCTGCGGCTTTAGCCGCAGGATGAATCCGACAATCCACTGTACGAACCTCGTTCGATGGCATTCCTGAGTTCCCGATCCGTGGTTTCAAGTAATATCGCTTCGTAATGAAAGGCAAGGTCAGGTCGGAACGGAGCGATTCCGAACGACCTCCGGAGGCGGCCACGCCGCCACTAATGAGACAATATCCGAAACACCAACCGGTGAACACGAACGCAGAAACGTCCGCCTCGTGCCTGTTGGTTGAGCAAGCCCAAAGGTAACTCCGAATCCGTTGAAGCGACGTGGACTCCCTGCTGGCACAAACAACAGATGGGAGTCAACTGTCGTTGAGGATAGGAGTAACGGCGGTTTGGCACCGCCAGTCAGCCGCTGACCACGATGGCTGGGTTAGACGGGTTCCCGTTAAGTGGCAGAAGCATGGTTGCGAACCTGAAACTCCCACCGCTCGGGATTCCTCTGGCTTCAGCCGGAGGAGGATGTCAAGTTGCTGTATTTTCCACAAGTAATTTAACTACAATTGTAATATGTGAACGCATGTCTAGCAGTATCTCGGTTGTTCATGTAGACGATGATCCAGCGGTTACTGAGTTGACGGCCACGTACCTCCAGCGCCACGACAACCGGATCAGCGTAACAACGGCTACGACAGCGACGGCCGCCTTTGATCATATAACCAACGCAATCGACTGTGTAATCTCGGATTATGAAATGCCGGGCACTGACGGGATTGAATTGCTCAGCATGGTTCGCGCAGAGTATCCGGATCTCCCATTTATTCTTTTCACTGGGAAGGGAAGCGAGGCGATCGCTAGTGAGGCGATCTCGGCAGGCGTCACCGACTATCTTCAAAAAGATACGAACGTTGAACAGTACACGCTGCTGGCAAACCGAGTATTAAATGCTGTGACCCAACGACAGGCAGAGCGGGTAGCTGAGACGGAACGTCAGCGGTTTCAGTCGCTGTTTGATGAGTTGACGCAGCCTGCCGTTGAGATCGAGTATGATGCCGGCGATCCGATCGTCCAGCAGGTCAACGCCGCATTTGAGGCAGTGTTCAGCTACCCGGCTACAGATATTGTTGGCCACTCGCTTGATACAGAGATTGTACCAGAGGAAGATCAAGATACGGCAGCCCAGCTTAGCCGGGCGTTCCAACGCGGCGAGCCGCTGGACTCTCCAGAAGTTACTAGACAGACTCAGAACGGGCAACGCGAGTTTCTCATCCAGACAGCGCCGTTCGACGACCGCGCGGGTGGGTTCGTGATTTACACGGACATAACTGAACGAAATCGCCGGGAACAGAAACTGACGGCGTTACACGACGTTGCCGAGGAGTTAGCGGCGTGTGAGACGGTCGATGCAGTCTGTGACCGTACAGTACAAGCCAGCAAAGAGATTCTCTCCTTCGACTTGAGTGTGGTGTCGCTCAAAGACGGCGACCTCCTCAAACCACGGGCGATTTCGGAGGCAGTCGCCCCGGACGGATTGGCCGCGATGTCGGTCTCGGAGGGGCTCGTTGGGAAAACGTATCGGACAGGGGAGTCGTACGTGTTCGATGATTTGACGACAGTTCCAGAGGCAAACCCTCAAGGTCCGTACAAATCTGCGATCAGCGTGCCGATTGGTGACCACGGCACGTTCCAAGCGGTAGCTCAAACAGAGAACGCGTTCACTGACGTCGATTGTGAGCTGACAGAACTACTCGTTCGACACACCGAAAACGCCATCGACCGGCTCCACCGCGAACAGGCGCTCGAACGGCAGACAGAGCGCGTCGACCAGTTCGCAGAAATCCTGAGCCACGACTTACGGAACCCGTTGAACGTGGCGGCCGGCCAGACCGACCTGCTACGCGATGAGTGTGATAGCGACCGGATCGACACAATCGCGCAGGCACATGAGCGCATGGAGGGGCTAATTGAAACTGTGCTTACGCTCGCGCGGGACTCGGGTGATCACATCTCTGTTGAGCCGGTCACACTTGCGGACGCCGCCGAACGAGGGTGGAACAGCGTTGAGACGGCTGACGCCACACTTACCCTTGAGTCCGAGCGCGTCGTTTCTGCCGATCCGAGTCAGCTCCAGCAACTTTTCGAGAACATGTTCCGAAACGCAATTGAACACTCGACGAAAACCGTCTCAGTTACTGTCGGCGCAACTGGAGATGGATTTTATATCGAGGACACTGGTCCCGGTATCCCAGCTGAACAGCGAGAGCAGATCTTCACTACTGGATACTCGACGACCACAAACGGGACAGGACTCGGGTTGACGATTGTCACGGAGATCGTCCGGGCACATGGGTGGGAGATCGCGGTGACGGACGGCACACGCGGTGGCACGCGGTTCAAAATCACAGCGGTCGAATTCTGTTAATTCCCGTAATCAGCTAACGACACAACGTTACGCTGCTATGGACTCGGGCGGATGCTTTCTGGAAAATCAGGGACACGGTCTCGAAGTTCACTGAGACAGGTCTCAAGGATTGCCATCGAATTCGAATCTGTAAAGCAGGCGGATTCACGATGCGGTGCTGCCCACCCTCTGTGGTCCACTTGGAAGTGACTCGGGCCCAGTTTTTCGTGCGTTTCGTCTTGATGCCATCCGCATGACCACGGTGTCCCCGGTTCGTTGTACTGGATTCGGAATTCATCGCGCTCGGCATGTGGACGCCACTCGAATTCGAGCGCCGCTTCGTCCGTATCCATGGTCTGTTGAAAAAAGATAGTGCAATCGAGTGTCGCCACGAGACAGACTGGGCGTATCGGACTTGGGTCCGCGTCTACAGCTGTGACGCCAGCTTCCCGTCGAAGACGGGTTGCGACTCGTTTGTGGACCTCGTATCGGTGGAGATGTGTGTCTCCCGGAATCGGTGAGTTTCCCATTTGCTGTGGGCGAGTCAGTTGGCGGATGCGAGCCGAGTGTCGCGAGTCGTCTCGATCGTATCGTAGAGCTGGATTGCCTGCTTGATGAGCGTGGCTTGGTGTTTGTAGTACTCCCAATCCTCCGCGTCGTGCTGTCGCTGTCGGCGTTCGGCTGCCGGAATGTCATCACCGACGGTCGCCCGGAGCTCATCGGCGGACGCCACATCGTATCGATCTTTCCACTCGTCGATATCATCCCGGATAGTAGCTAATTCATCTGTGAGTTCGTCCTTCTGGTGTTCATCAATGAGCTCACGGATCTGATCAAAATACTGAGTAACTGGGTCTGGATAGTAGCAGGTCTCGCGACCACGTTGGATCGTCTCGAGTTTATCCGCCTCAACGAGTTGTGTGAGATACTTTTCGGCCGTGTTTCGAGCAACACCAGCAGCATCAGCTATCTCTCCCGCGTTTTTTGCTTCGCGAACCGTCATCGCGACCTCCCGAATCCGGGTGACCTTTGCTGTGTGGTCTGTGGTGTCTGTATCGCTCATATACGTACTCGTATCTCCAGTGGCATTATTCTTTTGAAATACAATTTAATATATTGAATCTAGCCTGTTTTTCGCCCACAGACTAATAGGCGGGGCCTATACACGCAGAAAAATATCTACTAAGGATGTCGCCGGCGAGCGGCGTTTCTATCCGGTATTGAATTTCTACCCAACACTTATTCCGTTACTTCGGGAGTGTCTCAACACGTAACAGATGGCCCCAGAGCCAATACTATTGCTCTGGAGGCTGCGTGTCATAGAACCCGTCTCACACCCTCTACGCAGTGATTTTGACTGTTTGATCTCACGCTTGAGTCGGAGGAACACCGTATACCACCCGTCTCTCTAGTCGGTGGCCATCGTGAGGTAGACGCTACAGCGGCGATTGGATCTCGGCAGAGAGTGTTTTCAGGTCTGCCGTAGCGATCTTCTCGGTTGCGATGAGCCGAAGCCGGGGACGGCCGATGTCCAATGGGACTTTCTCAGTCTCGATGAGGTCAGCGTCTTCGAGTGCTGATTTGGCTCGTGAGAAGGTTGCTTTCGAAGCGATCCCCGTATCTTCACCCCACTTTGAGATGTCGTAGAGGAGGACTTCGTTGCGGGCTGCGAGGATGAGCATGACCTCGACGATACTGAGGTATTCATTGCTGTTAGAAATCTCTTCAGCGTGTGTGAGGACTTCGTCAAGCTCGGTTGCGACATCGTCGCCGATCTCCTCTCGGAGCGTCTGTTTCACTACTGAGAGGGCAGGTGTCCGGAGATGATACTGCTCGGCAGCCTCGAATCTAGAGTCGAACTCACCGTAGACTGATGAGACCAGCTCGGGGTCCGAACTCGAAATACTGTGCTTGTCCATCACAGGAACGACAGCCTCAGACTCGGTTGTGAAGATGGTATTCTGGACTGGCTCCGTGAGTGTTCGGAGGCTAAGTTGCTCCCGGTGGATGAGTTCGGCTATCTTTGATGCTGTGAGGAAGCTGTAGAGGGCGTCTTTGATTTCATCTGAGTCTGCGAGCAGCCGGACCTTGGGCTGGTCCTCAACCGTTACTGCTTCCTCTGCGAAGGCTGCGATTTGTTCAGAGCGGGGATTGATATACAGTGCTGGCTCGTCTCGGTCGGAGATCATCTGAGTGAAAATGTGTTGTTGGGTCATCTTCTGTAACTTTACGTATATGTACTTAATAGATTTGGTATCTAACAGGTGTTGAGAAAAGGTGGCTCTGTTGAAACACTATTCTTCAAGCATATTCCTGTCTGAAACAGCCGGTCGATGGGGACTGCGAATTAGTCAAACTGTGAAATGAAGCTCGCACAAGATCGTTAACGCGCACCGCATCTGTGAGAATTTTTTACTCATATCTCGCATAGAACACCATATGGTAGAAACAACGATACTACGACAGGAAGTAAACCCGGATAAGGTGTCCAAACTGGTGGAGTGGATGGAAGAAGCAGATAACAGAGAGTCAGAAATTATTGAAACCCTCCAAGATGAGGGTGTGAAAACGGAATCAGCATTTCTTGAACCGTCTTCACAAGGAATATTCCTTGTAACATATATGGAAGCGGATGATTTACAGCAAGTTCAAGAGATATTTGAGCAGTCTACCCACGATATTGATATCGAATATAAGCAGATTGTTCAAGAGTGTTTGACCGATGGTCAGACCGTAGGTAGCTTCGAGCCTCTTTATCACGCGGCAGATCCTGATAGATAGTACGTCTGTATTGGGGGATTAAGGGCATTAAACTACCAACTTCTGAGAATTCTAACAGATCTGAAATTGCTTTAATTTCTCTATCAGCACGGGACATGTAAGATTGTAGAAGTTAGATATGATTTGCTCCTATCAATTGAAATATTCTTGATCGAACCAACTGGCGGCACGACTTGTGTTAATATTCTCTTCCGCCACACTTGGCCTACTTCTGAGTACGGGTCTATCTAATCTCCTGTTCGCAACAATTAGCGTGGTAAGAGGAGATTCCAGTGTCGAAGAAACGCTGTCATGGCGACGAGAGCACCGGCGACGAGCGCATAATGGATACGATTCACTGACGACCAGTCATCGGACCGCCACCGATCCACCGCGAGTCCGACTGAGATAATCCCGGTTACCGCGCCGAGACTTGGGAGGATGAACAGCGCCCGATAGTGGACAGATGGGTCAGAGAGGAACCCGAACGTATCGAATGAGAGGTATAACATCGTCACCACTATAAACGCAAGAAACGCCGTACTCCCAGCATAAACGAAAGCTTTCGACATCTTCTCTCGGTCCTCACGAAGTGATACAACCCATTCCCGGCGGGTTTCTCCGTTTTCACGGGACGGCGACCAATACGTGTGCCCAGATGCCAGTCCGACAAGTGAGACACCGAGGAACAGGAGGTGTGCTGGTGTTGACTCGTTCCACTCGATGCGTTCTTGGGCTGTGACCGACCCAGAAATAAATAGGTGTGTAACCGACCCATCAGTCGTGCCAAACGCAATTTTTCTCCCCGTGTCTTCGTTCTGAAACAGCATCGGCTCAATCTCTACCCATCGCGACGGGTCGTCCTCGTCGCCCGTGAGCAGCGCACCGTCCTCAGCGATTCGTATCTCTGTCGTCGGTGCCTGTAGCGTCGTGACAAGACTGTCGTGTGTCGTCTCGCCGACTTTGAGCGACCGGTATGTTCCCGGCAACTCGTCCGCATGTGTAGGAGATCCCGTGGGTTCCGGCACTACGGTGTCATCCCCTGAGAAATACTCTTCGAGTATCGTCTCTGGGATCGACTCTCTGGGGGCCGTAGCGTTCGCGCTGTTGAACGAGATGAAGAGTCCAAACCCAACTTCTGGGACGAGAATCAGGTTACTGTGGAACGTCGGCGTCCCACCGTTGTGGCCGATCGCACGAATATCGGCATCGTGTCGCTCAACGAATCCTAACGCCGTTCCTGCGAGTGTCTCGTGGTGCGTGAACCATTGGCGCTGAATGAGATCGATGACCTCGGCATCGAGGACCTGCTCGCCATCAATAATCCCGCTATTCACGTGGAGCTGCATAAATTTGGCCATGTCAGCTGCGCTGGCTGAAAGGGCCCCTGCGGGTGAGATACCGAGGCCAGCAAATTTGGCGTCAAGTCCCCCATCGTGCCCGGTCGCGTGAGCGGAGTAGAGTTCATCTGAAAGTGGCTGGCGGAAACTACTCGTTTCCATGCCGGTAGGGCCGAGCAGTTCATCCTCCATCACGGCCGGAAATCGATCACCGGCAACCGACGCGAGCACCTGTCCGGCGAGCGCAGCGCCGTGATTCGAATACGATCCGAGAGTACTGGGCGCTCGAACCTGTGCCGGCATCGGCGCGAGATGTGACTGGAGAGATTGGACATCGGCCGGATCCGCGTACCACATCCCACGGTTGGTCGACTCAAAGCCGCCGGTGTGTGTCGCCAGATTCGCAAGCGTAACTGGGTCCTCCCAGCTGACCAAGTCGTCCTCAAGATACTCCGAAACTGGCGTTTCCAAGTCCACCTCACTATCACCTGCGAGCCGAGCGATCGCCGTCCAGACGACGGGTTTCGAGACCGATCCAACCCGGAACGGCGTCGTCGGCTCCACCGAGTCCCCGGTCTCACGATCGGCAACGCCATATCCTCTAGTCATCGAGATCTCACCATCTCTGACGACTGCGACGGTTGCTCCGGGTATCTCGTACTCGTCAAGACTCTCAGTGACCAGTTCCTCAACGCGGTTCTCGATACCGGTCAGATCAATCTGAGCCAATTCCCCGTAGTCGACGTCGGTGACAGAATCTGTCTGCGGAGATTCTGCCTTTGTGTTAACAGAGGGAACAACCGCTCCTGCGGTGGCCGCACCGACACCCACAATAACATTCCGGCGAGTGGTGGCTGGGGAAGACGTGGAGGGCTTATCAGTCATGTTGCTGGTTATACCGTCTCTGTCTGGGATCATTTCCCGGTTGCCAGAAAACAATTTGGGCTAGGTATCTCACGTATTCCCCATCAGAGAGGTTTCGGCTCTCAGTGTGTTCGTTATGAGGCAAAGCGTTGCGATGGTACAATGAGCCCACGCTCATAGGAAGCAGATTGTTGGTCGCAGTAGTGAACCTTGATCCGGGGTAGTAGAATCCGTGGTTCGCCTACCGACACGTGGCATAGAACGTGAATCTGTCCGAGGATATCGGTGATCTACACGGTCAAATGTAGGCGTAGTGCGGATAACCTACGGCTCGATCATTTGCTGGCGCTTGAGATACCATTCGCGACGCTCAATGACATTTTGAACTGTCGAGGTCGCGATGCCAACTTCGTCGGCAATCTCGCGTCGGGTCTTCCCCGCGTTGTCAAGCTGAAAAATCTCTAGAACCGTGTCGAACTCCTCACCCGGTACTTGATACTCTCCGTCAGTGTCGTAGGTCATCCCGAACCGTGGTCGGCCGTGATCGTAGCCCTCCTCTTTTCGGCGCTCGATCGCTCGCCGTGACTTCTCGATCTCCTCCTCTTTGGTGTCGCGCTCGATGCGCCGCTTGAGATCGAACGTGAGATCATTCTCGTTGACGTCGCCGATGTAGACGATCTCAGCGTCGCCCTGCTCGGCCGCGTACTGGATCACCGAGAAGTACTCATCGCGGCAGATCCGACGGTCATCCCACGAAACGAGGTGCGAGTACTCGCCTGCTTCGAGCTCGGAGACGCGCGTTTGAACTCTGTCGTTCTGGTCGAGCAGCCCTGTCGGGTCATCTCGGGTCATCGTCGAGAAGCCTGTGTGGACTCCGAGGTCGAGAGTATCCACTTCGTCAGCGACATCAGCGGCGAGCGCTGCGACCAGTTCCCGCTGCTCTTCGAGGCCGACATCAGAGTCGTCGCCCTTCGACTTCCGTATCCACGCGAGCGCCTTACTCATCGACGACCGTCACCTCCAGCGAACTCCCCGACTTGACCTTCCAATCGAGACGCTTTCCGTCGAGATCCATCGCTTCGGCGAGCCCTTTCGGAACCGTCACTTTGTACTGTCCGTTCGCCCCCTGACTGACCCTTGTTTTCGCCATTGCTACATAGGTCTATTAATAGGCCTATGCTTAGTTCTAATTGTGGTGTTCAGAATACCGGGGTTTTCTGGACGGCAACCACTAGCTTATTCGCATTCCATTATTCTATCAAATCAAAATTCTAACCGCTAAATAAAAAGGGTACAGAAGTAAATTCGGTGACCAGATGTCTGTTGGCCCAAGATCGAGGACACCATGATCCGAGATAGAAGTCGCAACCCCAAAATATGGCACTGTAGCCGATTATCATGAACGTAAAATCCCGGTACCAGATTTAAATGCTTAGCAGATAGTGACTTGGTATGGCTGGAGTTCAAGCAATCTTTCTTGCTATCGGCTCCCCGGTTCTTGCGATAGGACTCCACGAACTCACCCACCTCGCAGTCGCTCGAATTGCCTGCCCGATTTCAATTGAGCAGACCTCATGGGTCCCGCTCCGACTTCGCCTTGATTTTGAGAAAGTGCCGGCAAAAGCCACACTTCGGATGATTGCACTTGCCCCTCTATTTGTCGGCAGCGTGGCTGCTGTCATCGCTACTCAAACCGGTATTTGGAAGCAGATTAAAACCGCTGACCCATACTATCTTCATCATCTCATGATTGCGTACTGGTTCCTCTATATTGTCCCGAGTCCCGCAGATATTCGACTAGCCATTTGGCCGTCAACAGAAGATGCACAGCGTGTACAGGGGAATCCACAATGAACGACCAATCAGGTAGCACGTCGGTGATAGACGACAATCGTGCTGTGTCGTCAGTCATCGGGGTCGTTATTCTGTTTGGATTTCTGATCCTTGCGCTCTCAATGTATCAGGTAGAAATTGTTCCACAACAGAACGCGGAGGCTGAGTTCCAACACTCTGGGGAGGTCCGTAACGATCTTGTTGAGCTCAGAGCGGGTATTCTACAAGCTGGGAGCATCGACCAGCCACAGTATCAGACGGTTCAGTTGGGCACTGCCTACTCACCACGCACGTTCACGATAAATCCACCTTCTCCAGCTGGAACCATACGAACGACGAAGTCGTATCCGATCACGATTTCGAACAATAGCGGTACACCTGAAGGGACTATAACGATTCCAACGCGATTTATCGAGTATCAGCCAGGGTACAACGAGATTGATCGTTCCCCGACGTGGTATGACGCATCCGTGCTCTACCTCGATGCCCGTGACGATGGAGGTGAAATCGCCGTGATTGAAGATCAGGCTCTCATTAGTAATGACGGAAATATAACGATTACGGCTCTCCAGAGAGAATTTCGCCGAAGTGGAACCGGCCAAGTTACAGTTGAACTTCGCCCCGCTGAAAATGTCACTGGTGAAATTCCAGAAGATAATCTTACTGTTACTGTCCCGACGCGGTTGAGCGAGGACGATTGGAAAAACAAAACGGACCTCCCGATCAATAGCAGTGTCTACAATGGTGTTACTGAGACAAATGAAAGTATTGACAACACAAGCATCTACAACTTGACGCTCAATACGACGGCTAACAGACTAACTATGGATACGGTTGGCGTACAGGAAGTGCCTGAAGATCCAACCCAGACTGATGATGCGAGTATTGGTGGCGATGGGAGCGATGGTGGTGACGGGAATGATGGTGACGGGAGTGATGGTGGCGATGGTGGTGATGGTGGCGATGGTGGGGGCGGTAGTATCAATGCTGACATCGCGTTTGTCAGTTCGACAAGTGGTACTCTAAAAACGGTCGGGGAGTCAGGTAGTATAACTACCTATGCGGCAGGTGGGAACATCGAGACAATTGGGTCGACGGTCAACTTGGATGCTGACAGCGCGACTGAGGTGACGTTCGTTGACACCAGCGGGAACATCAAGTACATCGACAGCAGCGACAGTAGTCCGACGACTCTCTTGAGCAGTGTGAGCGCCAAGAAGGACGGCATCGCTGTAGGAACGTGGCAGAGTAGTCCGGTGTCGGTGTTCTTTGCGAATAACAACGACGAAGACGGTCTGTACCGGAAATCGCCTGGCGGGGAACGTCAACTAGTTAATGATTTCTCGACGAAGCTGAGGGCTGTCATTGGAATCGGAGACATTGATGGCGACAGTAGCGACGAGATCGCCGCAGTGACGAACGGACAAAAGATTGCCGTCTTGGACGACGACGGCAGCACGTACGTGTCGAACCAACAGCCTGCGTCGAGCACCGGCCTAGCAATCGGGGGTGTGGCGGACTACAACGGTGACGGACAGGAACGAATCGCAATCGTGGACGGCAGTAACAAACCAGTGCTGGTGGGGTGTGGCAATAACCCTGGTGGCGAGTACAAGTGTAACAGCAAGTGGGGTGGAACGAGTACATTATCCGGTGCTGGACAGGCAAAGAAGGCTCCGTTCGGGAAAGGTAACATAGACGGCGATAGTCAGCCTGAGCTGGTGTACGCCGAGAATATCAACAGTCCGGCGGAGTTGTACGGTGTGAGCGTGTCTGGAGACACGGCTTCCGACGAGGCGCATGTCACTCGGAGTGATGGGACGCGAATCAAGGTGGTCGTCGCTAAAGGGGTCTCCGAATACGTAGAACCACTTTCGCCATCGCTCTTGCGAAGGATGCTGTCTACCGAGTAGAGCTGATGTTGTCGAAGCGTAGCTGGTAAGCGTGACGCGGGGACATCATCTATACTTGCCCCATTGAACGCAAAACGGCAGCGGAATCAAAATTGTGACATACAATATTCAGCCAGCAGATACGCTCTATCGTCGGAATTTTAGATCAATCGATTCGATTTTAGCTTGCTTGTGCGGTGATCAAAACATCAGTTTCACAAGATGCCGCACAGAGTATGAGGTGGACGATGGCGATGTCTCCCCCGGATACATGCGAAGAACGAGAGCAGGCGGCGAGCATAATGATCCAGATGCGATCTGAAAACTAGCTCAGAATTCTGGGGTAAAAGGCTGCTACTGCCGATTCACTGAAAAAGTGAAATAGGCGAACGGAGTTTATATATCGATAGCCAAAACCGGCGATTCAGAACTTATACCGGCCGATGTCACGCATTAGTGATTCACCCAAGAGAAAATAACAGTAAAAATACAGCAAATCTTAAACCCGATTAAATCAGTATGTACTTAATTTACGTTTTTCTTAGCGCGTTATATTTCTTGCTCTATTGAAAATGAGGTACGGCAGCGGAATCGCCCGATTTTGAACCGTGAAATATTGAGGTTCGTCGTGGAGTGACGATGCTTTCCAGCCAATCCCACCGGTGATCGATGTGATCATCTTAGACGGAACATATTTCAACTAATACTTTCGAGAATACTACCGAGCAAACCGCGTTGAGATCAACAAATCCCTGCGCCTTTATCCATTTTCAATAGAGCAAGAATTTGGAGTTCTGTGGTTTCTATAGGTGGGTCCTAACAAGTCCTACCTCTGTATCTTGCACTGCCCAACTAGCATTGATCAGATAGATCTACTGTTGACTGCGTTCAGTCGAGATTTTTAACCTTCTGTTCGAGCTGTCTGAGTCGCTTATTGAGGTCCTCGACGGGTTCGGCAGCCGGCTCACTCAGCGGGCGGACATCCTCGAGGGCGGCGTCAACGCGGTCGTCATCGGCTTCGCCGCGGAGATATAGCTCCGCGCGGTCATTATACAGCTCTCGGAGTGTACTCGCGGCGACACCGACGTCGTCGGCGACGTTGGCGATCGATTCTCCGGCGGCAATCCGTTCTATGCCGGCACGAACTCGAAGGTACTCCTCGGAATCAACTCGGAGATGACCGTCAACGACCTCGAACCCGGTCGGCGGCCGGCCGGTCCATTTACCGGCCTCCTGAGCAGCGTCAACTCCCGATTGGATGCGGCGGACCTTCTGTGTCTGTTCAATTCGAGCGAGGTCGCCCAGGAGCCCAGCGATCATCCGAGTGACCGCCTGATCGACCATGCTGTCGTCGACGTCAAGATCGAGGCCGACTTCGAGGTCCCGGACACTCGTCTCGTGCTCAAGGGCGTGTTGGAGGAAGTTATGGATCTCTCCACCACCGAGTCGGGAGAGTCGAGACAGTTCATGAACAACGACGATATCGACTTCGCCGTCGACGATCGCTTCGCGAAGCCGGCGATACTCAGCGCCACCCTCGTCGTTAGTCCCCGAAATAATGTCAGCGAACCGTTCGACACTTGCGTCAGGATACTCCTCGGAGACAAACTCCTCGAGCTCGCGGATCTGTCGCTCGTGGTCTTGGCGATCGGTTGAGACGCGGGCGTATATCGCGACGTGAGTCACACTTTCCGTTTTGCCCGGTTAAGTATATAAAAACTACACCCTTTTCGTGAGTGTCTATAACCAGTACCTTTTCGGCGCAATTGAGATCAGCTGGCCCGCACTGGGGGTAATAAAATGTTGGGATCTAGTGAATCCTCAGAAATTCATATTTTTGCCGCAAGTACAGGATCAGCACCGATCGATCAAGATGGTCACGAAAACTGTCGGATTGGGAGATGATTTTCAATTTTCGGCTCTGGTGAATCGCCAGAAAGCGTTTGCTTTCACGGTTTCACGGCTCGCTTGATGTTGTAGACCGCACACATCAGGTCTATCTCTCCGGGCGGATTCTATCAGCGGTTGACCCCGACGCTTGCGGTGTACCTCCGCGACTTCGTCGAGACCGCGCTCGACGAGGTCGCTGTTCCTACCGCTTTTGAGGCTGATATCGACCGATTTAGAGATGTGATGATCGCTGATGGAATGGTGTTGCGGTTACACGAATTTCTCTCAGATCAGTTCGAAGCTCGCCACGAGGAGCAGGCTGGAGGGAAGCTCCATCTGCTCCACAATGCCACAGAGCAGACGATTGAACGGCTCGATACTGCTAACGAGAAAACGCACGACAGCATCTTGTCCAAAACAGGGCCGTGGCTTGAGAACCGCCTCGTGTTGTTCGATCTTGCCGATTTCAAGTACCGCCGGTTTGCGCTGATTGAAGACGCTCAAAAGATCCACAAGCAACGACCGATCTTACAAGAGACGCTCGCTACCGCTACACAACCGAAGTATGAGGCTAACTAAAGACGGATACTGTGCTGTGTTCAGGAACTACCTCGGACGGCACTCGATGTGAACGCAAACTTTCGACACACATCTATTTCAAATTCCACCCGCACTACTGCCATCTACACAGCGACGAGGAGGATTAGCGAGGGGTGGCAACAAGATCTCTTGAGTGTAATCCTTGGTACCACACCTTGCGACAAATTTAAATATTCTCAATTTATAACTTTCGTGACGACCTGAGCGAATCCCAACATCGCGTTGGGGACACTATGTCAGGGCCACTACACGGCTCTGGCATAGTGTCAAATGACTTATAAAATTTCTTTCCGGGACGGAGCTGAGGAGGCCTTCGAATCGCTGAACGCAGAGGCTGCCTCGAAGGTCGAAAAGAAACTGGAGCGCGTCGCGAACGACGAGTGGCGGACGCCGTACGACTGGGGGTACAGCACGTGGTCGGGCCAGGCGGACGGTAAGTTCAACTGGGGCTCGTACCGTGTCTTCGCCGACATTGACAACGCGAACGACCAGATCATTGTGTACGAGGCGCGTCACCGCGAAAACCTCTACCGGTAGGCAACCAGCGAGTTAGCGTTCTTTCGTCGCTAACCGGGTTCGAGGACGGAAGCAGTTTCAGGAACCATCAGGGCAAACATCACTGTCGAAATGCTACTCACACATCTTCTCCTTCTTTTTTTGAGCCCAGTCGTACATTGCGTGCGTTTTCGGATCCCGCTCGTTGAGTCGTCCATGAATCGAATCGAACACTACAGCTAATCCAGCCAGCCAGAGCAAGAACGCGTTCACCGGTGTATGTGACAACAGAGCCAAGCGACTAGGGAGCGGGATAGTGCTTCCCGTCGCCACAAGCAAATACGTGAAGACAGGAACGACGACAGAGAGTATAATCGTGATAACGTTCGCCGTAAGTACCGGCATCAGATATTCCGGGTTCAACCCTTCTTTTTTCCGCTCAAGGCGTGATTTCCTTCGTCTCAACGTCGAAATCTGATTTTCAACATCACGCAACTCTTTGCGCACATCCACCAGCTGTTGCTGCTCAATCTCACTGAGACCCACAACAGAGTGTGAATCCGAAAACACGCTAGGTGGGTCTAGGTCTACACCCGCATCCCGGATGTCACTCGCTATCTGCGTTGCGGCACGAAGCGACGAAACATCGACTACACTATCATACTTCTGTCCAAGCAGATCCCTCGTTTCCGCGTGTAACTCATCTAAATCGTACTTCTCCTTGTACATCTGAATGAACTCCTTTAATTCCAATTTCTCGTCATCAAAATCAGAAAGCACCTCAACATCAACTTCATCCCCAGAACCTTCCTCAGAAAACTCCCATTCCCCATCATCAACATCTGTTTGTTCATCACCCTGAATGCCATCCTCAATCTCCTCTGGACCTTTCCCTCGATGCGTCTCAGCGAACTCACCAACCATCTCTTCCAACACCAGAGTCTTGATCTTATCAAACCGCTCCTCCAACACCTCTCGATGATGGTGGGTTGAGTCGCTCTCCTCGAGTTCTTGTGGAGATTCATAGCTGTGGTACGATGCCAAACTCTGATACAGCTCATCTACCGTCAACCGTTCAATCGGGGTAGAGTGTTTCAAAGCAAGGTACGAATTGAGATACGAGCCTACGCGTTCCTCGGCCTTTCGTCGATAACTTGCTTCGCGCTTCTCAACTAGATCATCGACAGTTCCCTGTAACTCGGTACGTTTCATTTCAAGCTCGCCAAACTTTTCACTAGCACGTTCCAGTTCTGCTATTGTTTGGTGCTTCTCCGACCTGATCTGTACATAGTTGTTCACCAAAAGAGCAGAGAGTATCGCAACGAAAACACTCGCTGAAGACGCTAGAGTACCGTAGAACGCGCCAGTCATGTGATAAGCGTGGGTTCGGGCGCCCGCATCAAATGCTTTCGTAGAATTGTTTGGTTCGGGTGTAATGTTTTTTGATTCAAAATCAGGCTTAGTGGGGAAGTTCTGCTAAACACCGATGAAGCGCTCTATTAGTTTTCGAGTCCACCGAGATTCAACTGTATCCTCGCCGAACTCCTCCTCGACGACCTCATCTAACCCCTCACTCACGGTGATATCCTCCGCATACGCCTGTTCAACTAGCTGCTGACCCAACTGGTGTCCCTCAGTAAACTCTCCACGCACCACACTCACCAAAATCAGTTTGTGCATGACTGAGGGGCGATTCACAAACATCTCATTCCAACCCTTCATGAATACAACAGTCTTGTATCGGTAATCGCCTCGTTCTTCGTTTTCGATATCGTATGGATTGCCGCTGAAACACAGGGTATCCACGATAATGCTACGAAGCAGCATTGAAATTGGGAACAGCGTCATATACATCGTAATGAGAAGAGCCACACCAGCAAGCGGCGACACGAATCCGACAACTAACGCTATAACTCCTCCACCGACACCTATTACGACCTCTCCGATAGAGTATCTACGTTCCACAGTCTTTCGAGCTTCTACAGCGTCCTTAATGATCTCTGCATAGTCAGGAAGGTCATCAGCGAGTTCTCCATGCCTGACGAACATCTTCCGGTATTCGAGGCGTTGAGTGAGCATCTCCTCTCGATATGTGGAGTCAAATCGGGCCTGTACGTAGCTAACAAGATTACCTTTTTCAAGAATGTATGCTCCTATTCGAGGTGCAATTGTTGAGATGTACACTCCACCAGACAGTATTATTGTCTTTGTGTAGGTTCGTGTTGTGTCTATGAGGAGTTGAACGAACTCGACTATGAGGGGCAAAAGAGCAAAGAATCTGATTAGGAGTTGCTGTATTCCTGAACGATGGAGTCGTCCTGAGGGATACACTAGGAATGAGAGAAATATGAGGAGGATGAGAAGATTAGTTACGGGGGCGAGCATTAGAACTAGGAACGAAGCTAGGTCGCGGTTAATCTAACAGTTTTATCGACCCGGAGGTAGCTAGTCAGTACGGAGCTGGTGGTACCTACTGAGCTGCAAATTACGGCATGGACGTCGAATACGCTCCGAATTTCGCTGTCCATGATTCAATTGTTGAGTGTTTGATTAAAAAGCACTCCGGCAGCAGAGTGAAAGTAGAATAGTTGACCGGGTGAATGTTCTGTTGAGGTGTGTCGGATAATACCGCAATATCGCACACCAGAACCGCGGAACGGCTAGTTCACCACCGCCAACACCCCGGAAGAACGTCGATGCGAGGCTGGTCCCTCGCTACGTCGAGTTCTCAAGATCACTTCTCCAGTCTCAGTCGATCACATCGAGGGCTCCGGCTCTGTTGACTCGATGGAAACGCTGCTACGCCATGAGAGCGTGAAACAAGATATGGGGTGCAAGAGACCGACGGAATTCACGTGCCATCGAGCACGTTCTGTTGACTGATCTGTGTGCGAAAGGGGTCGAGTCGTGGGCGCTACAGCCCGGATGCCGCGCCCCGCGGCATCCAGGAAAGCCCGAATAGGTGAATCTCTGCTTCACGCACTGGCGTCCCGGATGAACGAACCATGTACCTCGGAATTGACGTCCACAAACGGTGCGCACACGTGGCAGTGATGGATGAGGCTGGGACGATCGTCGAAGAGGTTCGCGTCGAAAACGCGAACCTCGGCGAGCTCGCCCAGAGGTACGCCGGCGCACAAGCCGTGCTTGAGGCGACCTCCAACTACTACCACATCCACGATACGCTGTCGGAGCACTTGGATGTAACCGTCGCTCATCCGAAGAAGACCAACCAGATCGCAGACACCGACAAGAACACGCACACAACGCAGGATTGGACAGCGAGTACGGCCAGCACTGGATAGCCGAGACGGTCTTTTCGGCCATCAAGCATCGATTCGGCCCCGCTGTCCAGCCTCGCGCGTGGTACCGCGAGTTCCGCGAACTCGTGTTGACCGCCGCAGAGCTGTCTGAACATAACCTTCTGTCGAAGAAAACAAGTTTATTAGTAAATTATAACCTGTAACCTAATATGAACCGACCGGTGAAAACCACTCGCAGATCATTCCTCGCAGGGATTTCTGGGGCTTTTGCCTCTGCTCTTTCTACTAAAAATACCTCAGCTCAACAGAACTCTAGTAGTTACTATCCGATAGGGCTTCCACTAGAGAAACTCTTGGAATATAAGGTAAGTGATGCTCCAGCTAGCAAGGACGTATCAATTTCGTTAGCTGGCATTCAGAACGACGTAATTTATCTTGTCGAACATCGGAATTATTCTGATCGTATTCTAGCTTATGACCAACGAAAAGAGGATCTCCGGTGGGACCACTACTATACTGGAGAGCTCAATTCACCCGTTGTCGTCGAAGACAATCTGTTCGCCTGTAGTGATAAGAAGCTTCTTGCATTTGACATTGCCTCTAAACCAGATTCTCCAAGCTGGGGCATTAGGGTTGAAGAGGGTTATACCGGGGACACGGCCAGCGATGGTGATACGGTTTGGTTCACGAATTATACCGTCAGTAGGACTGGAAGCAGAGATACAACTCTGGAGATCTCATCGGGAACCCTCCATGCGTATACAAAAAGTGGATCAAAAAAATGGGATGTATCTAAAAGATTCGGGCAAGTCAATGAATACAATGGAACCCTCTACGAGACTGAGGAGACATGGCAAAAAGAGGATACAGAACAAACCTATAGCCAGATTGGCGGCCAAGCTGTCGTTCGCGACGCTGAATCAGGCAGGGTACAGTGGCGCTCTGAAGATCGTGACATCAAACGCCTTCACCCACCATACGATCAAGACACAGCTATTGCACTCTCATTAGACAGTACACTGTATGGGTATGAGGCTTCTTCTGGATCTCTTCAGTGGAAGCACACAGTTGGCTCAGAGGTTATAGATTTCACAACAGATGACATACATGTCTTCTATGCCGTTGACCAGAAACTCGTCGCCTACAATCCATCTACAGCGGTGGTTGAGTGGGAACAACAGATCCCCCCAGCCTATGATCTGACATATAGCCAAGATCTGCTCTATGTAGGTGACCAGAATGGTGGTATTCATGTATTCGATACCCAGACAGGTGAACGTGTTTGGGATTCCAGTCTCAGAGGAACCGGGGTTACCTATGAATGGGTAGTCGATGGGACGCTCTACTGCGTAAGTGGAAACTGGATATCAGCATTTCAAGGGAAACAAGCTCAAGCACTGAATAAACTACAGAATCTTAGAAGCGATTCGACACTTGCCACCTATCCAGCTAATTTTGTAGGCCGCAGAGAAGCGTTGGCAACTGCTGAGAAAGAGATTGAGAACCACAAGTATGATGAAGCGTTCGCGGCGTTGAACCGTGCGGAGACCCTCGGAACTGCTGGAGATGGTCTTATTTGGACGACTGGTTTCGGAACAGCGTATTTTGTTGCGCGTCGGGCGGTACATGAATATAATCGCTACCAATTTCACGACCTCATTGACAAGCTCAAAATGTCTTACCCTATCTCCAAAGGCGTCCTCGAAGGAATCTCTCCTAGGGAACTCATTCAGAGAGCCACTCACATCGGTGAAAAGCTTTCAGATACCCATCTAGGAAGACCCTTAATTACAGGATTACTAGTCGAAGATGACTATGAAGAGTTGGAAGAGACTATTATAACCGCCACTGATACTGCGCCACGTCTTCAACAAGCATCGGTCGATCTCGAAACGATCCCTGAACAGTACCAGAAAAGTTGGAGGGAGACTCTTGAAGATGCGGTTGGTGACAATAACTTTGATCTGGTGGCGCAGAGACTTGACCAGCTTGAAACAAGAATTGAGATTGCTGCGTTCCGAAATAAAATTAGTAGCTCACAATCTTCAATAGAAACTGACGAAGTAGGTAACTTTATCCACTCATTACTTGCTCCGGATGCGGAGGTGGATAAGTCTGATATAATGTACTGTAGGGAGGCAGCAGCAACTATTTCTAAATATCAGTCAGCCCTCCAAACATTAAATAATTATAACATAAAAAATGTTGAGGACAAGCTGAATGAGTCGCTCAAAGCAAGAGAAAAATCTCGAGAGACAGATATTCAGAATCTCAAACGTATTCAACGCCTTCTGGAAATGGCTATTTCTGTTGAATCAAAGCGAGAAGCGCTGGATCTCCAGTATCTATCTCTTTCACCAGAAGAATTGTATACAGATCTCCAACAATATCTCAGTGAATTTTCAGTAGATAAACTGGAGGAGTTGGTGAGACTTGTTGAAAACCTAGATGCAGGTGTGTGGCGTCGCGATCATTTAGATAAATTCACACCAACAGAGTTTGAGCATTTAGTATCAAATCTATACAAAACCCAAGGATACACAACACAGGTGAGTCAAGCGAGTAATGATAAGGGTATTGATGTTACCGTAACAGGAGAGGATCAGACTCTAGTCATTCAGGTAAAACAGTACTCATGTGGGAATAAGGTAGGTAGGCCAACAGTACAGCAACTCGCCGGTGCCCGCGACCAAGTAAATGCCAATAAAGGCGTTATTGTCACTTCATCTAGCTTCACTCGGACCGCTCAGTCCGCTAGTCGAAGTTATGGAGCAAAGATGGAATTGATCGATGGTCAAGAGTTGCTTGAAATGCTAACGAAGTCCCCGGTTAGTCCACCAGACGATACGTCTATGGGCTATTCAGGTGGGAGTGCGTATGATATTTCTTCCGGCACCAGTACTGGTCGTCACCAACCAGACAGAAACTAACAGTCAGTACCCGCTGCTGACTATGGAACATCCGAGTAACGCTCTTCAGTAGGAGATTGTTGATACTGATGAGCTGTCGCTGTGGAGTCGAAGAGGACAAGGACACCGCTGACGCGGTGTCCGACACGGATGATTCCGCTAGATGTGTTTGGGTCGGAATCGGTCGCAGCGGACCTGCTCCAACAGGTTCGCTGGCGTGACGGTGTTTCCTGTCCTCGCTGCCGTTCTGACCGAACGGTCAGAAACGGCAGCTACGGGCACTTTCAGCGGTATCTCTAGAACTGACGTAATCCCATCTGACCCGTCGCTTCTTCGGACTGAGTTGAACTGGCGAACTCTCATCAACAATCCTCTACCCAAGAGCGATGTACCAATATCTCCGCAAGTAATTCTGATAAAGTAATAAATGAGTCTATGCCGATTTGCGTATACAATGACTGACTTGGTGGTAGACTATTCAGAAAGCAAGACAATAGAGTTAATCAAAACTGCACTTGACAATACTCGTGGTATTTCAGAATACTATGTGGAAGGACGACAAATTATTGCAAAAACAAGCGTGGGTTTTCCAAGAATTTTATGGAGTTATGGAGAGAAATTAATAATTGATATATCTGACTCCACTCACGGAGATGAACTCGTTCTTAACGTGTCTGCAGATAAAGAAATCTGGATGAATATCGGGGCTAACCCTGAAAAATACAAACGTAGGTTTGTGACTGAATTTGAGTTCCTACGAGAACAGAATGGAGATCTCCCACCTACAGATCACGATGGTCAGCCCAGAACGCCCTCGAGGGATTCACCGAATTCCACTCAGAGTAAGGAAGTACATTCCGACCGATATTTATCCAGTGGCGTAAAAAAATTAGTAATTGCTGCTTCTTTTGTACTTGTACTTTCATTTTTGATGCTTTTCGCGGTGAACGGAGCTATTTTATCAAATACACCCGATGTACGCCCAACAGATGGTGGTAGTGGGCCAGCGGACAGCTGGGAACCGGACGGCTCAGAAAATCCATATGGATGGAGCCCTAGTTCTGAATCTTCGGACGGAGAAACTGAATCGGATGAACAAACTGACTCAGATGTTAGTTCAGATACTGATAGAGAGAATAGATTACCTGTCAGTTGTTCTCTAGCGACTTATTTCAATAATAACACTGGTTATAATATTGGCATTATGGAATCTGAATTTCCACCTAGTCTATGTGATGACGTGATCGAATCCAATCCAGATGTGACGCTCCCAAGGTATGATGCAATCTGTGATGAGTTAGATGTGGTTAGCCCACTCGTGTATGGAGAAGATTCCTCATTGAGTGAGACTCAGAGAAGTGAATATAACCAGTATCAAGATCAACGAATTATTGCTGTAGTTCTAACTTCTGAAACTGTTTCTGCTGATTTCACACGCTGTCGGCTTCAGACATTCGAAAGTAAGGCAAAATTACATATTGCCACCCCCATGGGTGAATGGGAAACAACGAAAAACAATTTGGAGGATTGGAGTGTATCAGATAATGTGAATTTATGGGCATATAATTCTACACATATTGTGAGTGAAGATGATTTCAATTCAACTACTGCTTAGTCGATCAATCAGCTATGTATTAGATACTATTTTGTCTAGGAAAGCCAAATGAAAACCATAATCGGGGTTGTAAGCCCGATAAATATCGAACTCTCTTGTGGGGGGCGATTGTTGGTGACGATCTGTCCTGCGGTTACGTAAATGCGAATCTGAACCGTGGCTTCTTCAGACTGAGTTGAACTGGCGAGTCGTTACCAACAATCCTCTACCCAAGAGCGTACTTAGCTTGTACCTAGCGGGGCTTCAGTCGTGATTTGCTAGATCCCCGCTATAGACCGTCGATCGATCGTATATAGCAGTTCAACTTTGAAGCTACACTGGAATATGAGTCGGGTTGTTACCGGCTGAAGCTGGTGGTCTCAAAACAGGGATATCTCACCGTGGCTCAAGGACCGCTATGTAACACAGCACTCTAGCGGGCGATCGACGGTAGTGCCACGTTTCGGGGTAGCGGCCCCTATCTCTACATATGGTCCGACCCTCCCAGACACGTGACCGCCTACAATCAGTTGAGTCGCTATCTCATGTCGAGCCGATACGTGTCGCCTCCCGTCGTTTTCGCTACTGGCGTTCGAGCACTTCAAGCGCCTTGCTGAGTCGCGAGATGTACTCGTCAGGTGGGAACCGCCACCAGACCTGCCCACTCATGTGAGCCAGCGGGAGTACGTGGGTGTCGATCGGTTCGGAGATCCGGTGGAGTGTCCCGTGGATGGCCATGATGCTCTCTGGGTCGGCGTCCGTCTCCATGACGGGCTCGGGCGCGGTTGAGCGTCGGAGTGCCGGCCACGCGTTGCCGCCGAAGGTGATCACCAGCTCCGGATCCAACGCTCGGAGTTCTTGCTTGAGGAGGTGTTGATACGAGGCGCGCTCGGCAGCAACTCCGAAGCCGTCGACGCGATACTTCACGACGTCGCCGAGGTAGAAGTCCCGATAGAACTGCCCAGAGTCAACGTACTGGTGCCAGCCGTTCGGGAGCGAGATGAGATCGTGGCAGGCGAGCGTCTCGAAGAAGCGTTCTGAGAAATCGGCGTTTCGCCCGGTCAGCCAACTCTTGGCAAACTCGCGGTAGACGCCGATCTGGTCGCGAGCGGAACACTCGCCTGCGAGCGGGTTCTGCGGCCGCAGTTCCGACAGGTGTCGCTCGTGGAGGTTTCCGGGATCCTGAACGAGGAGGACGATATCCGGGTCGTCGGTCTCCCAGTCGTAGTAGAATGTGTAGGAGAGTCGCCGGCTGACCTCTTCTCTCGTAGGGAATCCGCCATCCGAGAGGACCGTCTCAACGCTGTCAATGGCCGTGTGCTGTAGCTCTCGAAGCGTCGGGTTCGTCGGGTCGTCGATCTCCGAGAGGAGCTTGCGAGCGGTTGTTTCGTCCATCGTCTCTGTGAGGTCTCTAGCCGACTAAATGATAGTTCGCATAGAGTGAGTCGTGAAAGATCAGAACACCACCGACTACGCTCTTCGCTAGAACGATCCAGTATTGGGAATCGCTACGCATCTATTTAATCGCGCTATTGTGTGAATTTGATATTACACGAGGCAAATGGCGCTCGGGAGTGGTCCCTACCGGAACTCCAACCCCTCCTCAGGATACTGTTTTAATGAGCGCGTGAGAGATACCGCACACGAACTCGTGGTGCCAGTGCCGGCGTCAGTCCGAATTTGAATTTACAAGCTTCTGAGCCTCATCAGTTGGGACGATCTTCTTATCCTCATTACGCTCAACATACTGAGAAAGTTCTTCAGTCATAACTCTCCACGCTTCTCGACCATCAGTCAAATCCCATGTGTCTGCCAACTCTCCGTTCGATGTTGGCGCAAGTCGGACAATATCGCTGACACGTTGATTGATATCAAAATCTTCCGATGAGCCCGTATCTCCGCCAGACGATGCCCCACCAGCTGACTTTCCACCGGCTGACGTGCCACTGCCTGATAACCCAGCAGATGGTCCACCACCAATGCCCGTCGACCCGTTTGGACGCCGTACTTTGGGGTCCCTCTGATCGGGTTCCTCCCGTGGTTGAGCTGCTGCTGTTGTGGCTGGGTCTACGTGTGCCGTCCACTGGCTGGCTTGCCAATCAAACACCCCGCCGGTCTCACGTACGTATTGGAGGAACTTCCGGTAAAGGTTTTTAACAGGTGCTTTTGCTCCGATCGCATCCTCATTTCCGACAACAATGAATCGGTCCTTTGGGCGCGTCGAAGCGACAGTGAACCGGTTCCGGTCACCGCCGAACTGCATGCCTCCCTTCTCAGTGTTGACGACGCTGAAGAGGATCACTTTCCGCTCTCGTCCTTGGAAGCCGTCAACGGTCGCAACCTCCACGTCGCCAAACGTTGAGAGCCGATCGAGGATTAGACTCCGCTGACCGCGGAATGGCGTGATAACCCCGATATCACTCTCAGCAAACCCTTGCGAGTGGACAAGTTCTTCAACTACTGAACCGATGACCTCTACCTCTGTTCGGTTGACTGCGGCACCATACTTTTTCCGCCACACCTGCTCGCCATCAACATCGACAAAGGTGATTGGGGGGCCGTTCGCGACTGCCTCGGATTTTGAGTTGTCATCCTTGTCGGGATGCCAATCCATCCCGCGCGGGCACTGCTCCGCGACCTCGATCTGATTCTCGTAGATGTGTTCTTGGACGAAGCCAATGATATCCTCGTGACTCCGGTAGTGCTGCGTGAGCCAACGTTCGATATCATACCGATTCCGAAGGAACGAGAACAGTGATGCGTTCGAGGAAGGGGTGCCAGTCCTTGTTGAAACTGTCTTCAAGACAGGCTGTAGCTGATTGTGATCGCCCACCACTACCCACTTTCTCGCGTTAACCATCGCCAACAATCCCATTAGAACCGGGATCTGGCTTGCCTCGTCGATAATAACCGTATCAAACTCAACGTGCGCCAGCCCACTAAGCTGGGAGCGGATAATTGTCGATCCAGTAATATCCACATTACGTGTCGATTCAGCTTCTGCCTCTTTCTGTAGTTCGCGAATCTCTCGACGAACTTCAGCAAGCTCTACCTGTTTCGCCCCGGCTGCTGTGCCAGTCTGAGAACTGATGTCGTCTTTGAGACTGTCGACTTGAGATAGGAGCTCTTGGACCGTTTGGTCCTCACTGTCTTCAACGACCTTCGAGATCATGAGTTGCTTGACACTCTTTGAGAGCTTCTCAGGTCGCCCAGCCCTGGTCAACTGGTGATCGCTGTAGTCGGCTAACTTTTCGATGACGTTGTCGACAGCGATGTTCGTGTGTGAGGTTACGAGTACACGCTCACCTTGGTCTGCGAGCTCGTCAGCAGCCTTCGCAATAACCTCCGTCTTCCCTGAACCCGGAGGTCCAACTACAAGAGAGAGCTCTCCGGATTGTAGCCCACAAATATCTCTTAAAACAGCTTTTTGAGATTGGTCAAGATCAAAGCCGCCGAGACTCTCTGTAGTGGAGGGTTCGCTTGGCGTAGGACGCGAGATGGATTGCTCATCAAGCCGGTCAATTACTCGTGGGGCGTTGTATCGGAGTTTCTTAACGACCGGATCAGGATCATCGTCATTAAGCCACGTAGCAAAACCACGCCGAATTTCGTGAACTAACCCCAACTGTTGTGTTGTCGAAATGTTGGATTCAGAGCTACAGATAGTGATCGCTTGGCCCTCAACAAGGCTCGCTGCGGCAGCCGTATCATAATCAACCTGTATGCTGCGGCCGTCAACATTGACTACTCTGCCGAGGTCAAGCATGTTAGAGTCGGTGATTTGGCCGACCTCACCACCTTCCTCGACCCATCCCGGTAGCGAGTCATTCGCAGTAACGATGACAAAATTGTTCGAACGGTTCTGTACCGTAACGGTGACGTCTAATTGCTCTCGCCAGACATCCTTGCTTTGCTCTTCACCCTCCTCAAATATGATCGCTGCCCATCCCGGTAGCCGGGCTCCACATTCGTCACATCGATACTGGAATTGCTGATCCAGCATTGATCCACAGCCATCGCAGTACTTCCTCGTAGGGTTGTCGTCATTGTGGACCTCCTCTATCCGCTTCAATTTCGTCTTATTCGCGTCAAAATACGAGCGGACTTGATCCACCTCTTCGCCTACTTCTGGCGTCCGAACAGTGTCTTGGAGATATTCATCGATATGCCGCGCTAAAATTGCGAATCCTGTAGAGAGATCCGAATCAGTGTAGTCGATTACTTCTGAGCCAGTACACCAAAGTGTGGCCGCGACTGCCGCCTCAGAGCCATACGTCCGTTTACAGAATTTGACTCCCTTCGTGGGGTGGTCTTCGAGCCAATTGGCTCGTGTTCCGAACTGATCCGGAACATCGTAATTTAGATACGGTGGATTTCCGGCAACTAGGTATCCACCATCTCCAAGGATGTTGATGAGTTGCATTGTCTCGCTTGAGACACCCAACTCACCAGCAATATCTTGATAAATCCGCCAAGGTACCATACCCGTCCGACACAACCTATCTATAAAACATCTTGTTAATGTCCTGTACTTTCCGCTATCACTCTTAGTCTTGCGAATTTAGCGACATATTTGCTAATATATCAGTACACAAAACTTGGCAATATCTCGTTCGCTTTTGACACCTGAGGGACAAAATCCGGCTCATCTCGCATGTTCTGTTCGACTGTTGAGATGGTGTCACGCTACTAGTCTGTGAGACCTCAACTAGGCCAACTTTCAGGCCTAGTTTGGTCATTTAGTACTCTGTTGAAAACCTTCGACGATTGTGTATCTCAAGAACACGGGCTGGATATAGAGGGTGGAAGCAGCCAGTCATTACCCTGTGATTTTGATAGTGAAATAGTCACAGGTGGATTCCGATGTTTTAGAACAACTTACAACACGCTATTCTCATTCAATAGATACACATGACCCTGGACTGGGAGGACCTCCGCTCACTAATCCAATGGGGCGTCCCTGGTGTGGCCATCGGGACTACATTCCTTGCCGCACTCGTTCCGAGCCTGTTTGTTGTTGACCAATCAGTCCAGGGTCTCCTCCAGACGCTCGTTACTGCCCAAGCGAGCATCCTCGCGATTGTTGTCTCTGTCACACTCTTGGCGACCCAACTGGTGGCAACGAACTACGCCCCGCGGATGTCGACGCTACTCTTACGAACGGACCAGTTCAGGCAAACCTTCGCCCTCTTCATTGGCTCTATCACTCTCGACGTCGTCGTGTACCTCGCCCTCGGGCAGGCCCAACACCCGCTTCTCTCCGGGTTATTTTACAGTACCCTGGTGCTATTCATCTTGGTTCTAGTATCGGTCTACCTGTTCTCGATTGAGATGGTCTCTCAATCGATTCCGGAACGCCTCGTAGAACTGTTCACCCAGACGGTCTCGGTTGAGGAGTACATCGACAAAACCGAAGCGTACGCCGAGAGCCCGGAGTCGAACACGCACCCACTACAACCGCTCTTTCGTTATACTATGACAGCCTTGTCGAAAGGCGAGTATTCAGCTGCTACCTCTGCGTTGGACCACTACATCCCCTACACAAAGAAGACCCTCACCGAGGTTGAGGAGCTGGAGCTATTGGACGATTCAGAATTTGGCGCTAAGGAGGAACTGTTTGGTCCAGTCCTGAAAGATCATCTCCACCTCATCGCTCAACACGCTGCCGAGAACGACGAATCACAAATACGGAATACTGCAATTCAGGGCCAGGTCGAGATCGGCACACAGGGGATCGGAATTGGGCCACGGTCACGAGTCACGAATCAGGCCTTGAGGGGGCTCCAAAACACGATTCGCGACGGGCCATATACCGACCGCGGGTACGCCTCACTGAACCAGTGCTGGAAAGGAGTGGGCGAGTTGGCCGAAGAAGCCTCTGAGGTTGAATCGAGCACGATCATGCTTACAGCTCGTGGAATTGTACGGCAGCGACTGCGCTCTTCCGTCAGAACCGTCGAAGAACCTGGGTGGATGTCCGACTCGCTTCGTGTCTTGTTCGAACACTTCTGTGAAGCGCATGCGAATACACTCGACTTAATTGGTGAGAGCCAGCCTCTCAAGCAGTTCGGGCCTGACGACCTGTATGGCGACGGTAGACAAACACCGCCTGATAGAGTCGAACAACTGCGATTTTGTCAGCAAGCACTCATCGAGTTCACGAGCGTCGTTATTGAACATCGAATCGAGAACGGACGGTGGATACCGGCAGAAGCTAATTACAGGCGAGCCTGGCAGAACCTCGTAATCGATACTGCTGACACCGGTGCCACTGACTTAGCCGTTGACCTATGTGAGGTGCTGATCCAAGTGGCTTTTATTGAGAACACAGCCAAGCTCCCATCTGTTGATCGGCCTACGTTCAGGGGGATTGACCAAGCGGATCCGAACGAAGTCAACCACTGGCTCAGAGAACTTCAGACAATCGAAGAAAAAACGGACTCCGATGTCGTCTCTCAGGCCTTCGCGAACCTCCTGTCGTACGAACCAGTGGACCCGTCGTCGAACCACCTCATCAGGATTGGTGAAGAGGAACCTGGACGGGAAGAGCTCTACCAGTTCGATGTGCGAGTCGACGGCTACAATGAGCTGAACACACGAGAGGAGTACCCGGATGCCCTTCGTCAGTTGCGCGATAAGGTTCTCAGCTCCGGATAGATCTAGGTTTTGTACCAGCTACAGTCTTCGGTGTCGGTCAGATGAGTACGTCAATACCACGGACTCTGGGGGCTCACTCAGCGGTGACGGCAGTAGTGAGGTGACCGATATGTATTCTGTATTCAGATACGCTTGTATCAGGTCTAAAGGATTTCAACTGAGACGCACGGAAGTAGTCTCACGTCCCGATTCTTGATTGCTCTCCAAGTCCACCCCATTCCCGCGTTTGCTCATCGCTAACCACCATCCAGCAAATGAGTTGGATGTCTTCTTTCCGGATCCGGGGCTTGGGATCCGGGCTTTCGAAGGGCTCTAGCCCTAACTCGTCGACCTTGTTAACAAATAGATTCGACTTCTCTACCGGTCCTATACCTTCGTCGTTGTATATTTCACGGAATTCGCGTTGTTCGCGCCGACTGAGCGGAGCCCCGACAGACTTGCGGGTCCGTTCCGCACCCTCCTGATCAGTATTTGTCGGCGCATGTTCCGCCAAGTGCTCCTCAACCTCGCGGAGGATCTTCGGGACGTCCGGCTGTACGTTCCGAGGGTCGACTTGGTGCTGCCACTGACCGAAGATGTCGTCCCGGGCTTCCTCCCAAGCCTCGTAGACGCCATTTCGGACCTCGTCCGGGAGATGGCGCTCACTTCCCGGGTCGCACTCGATTCGCTTCAGACATCCCAGCGTGTCACGGACTATCGGGTCGTCATCCCTATCGTCCGCTTCGCCCTCGCTAGACTCGTCATAGTCTGTAGGAATGAACCGCAAGTAGAGTTCCTCGCCGATCCGGGCACAGAAAAAGAACCCTGGGTTATCGCCATACATCCCGGAGCCAGCCGCCCATGGAAGCGAGGTCACACGCTTCTCATGGTCAGCAAGCCCATTCCGAAGTTCCTGCCGATACTCCTCACCAGAGTACGCCGCGGCCTCTTTTCCACCCTGCTCGTACGCATCGGGGTCCTCGCTCTGTAAGGCCTCAATATCTCCCTTTTTGTCGGAGTAGTTGCGGTCGACGGTTTCCATATCCGGGAAAATACCACCATCTTCGCCAATGGTGCGAGCTGCCTGCGTGAGTTTCTGGCGTACTCGATGCTCAAGACCGAGAAGGTCGTCTAGACGATCTTCCGGGAAGATACAGTGAGGAAAGATCTCGTCGTGGGGGGAATTAACCCGGTCAATACGGCCGTTTCGCTGGACGACCCGCATCGGGTTCCACGGCAGGTCGTAGTTGATAACATTCCGCGCGTCTTGGAGGTTGACCCCCTGTCCCAGGACATCCGTCGCGATGAGGATGTCGTAGTCGTCGGTCGAGCCCTCCGGTGCGTCGGTTGAGTTCGGCGCGAACCCGTTGACGGCGTCTTGGCGCGTCACCCCGTCGACGGAGCCATCGCCGGTCACTGCCGCGATGCGCCCCTCGTAACACGAGAGCTCGTCATCTTCGGCAACGGCTTCCTTCAGGTAGTCGAGCACCCACTGAACCGTGTCCTTGTAGTAAGAGAACAGCAGCACCTTCCGGTTCTGGCGGAAGGCCGCCTCAAACATTGCCTCCTCGGTAGTGCTGGCTCGGGCATCATCTCGCGCGTCGGAAACGATATCGTGGAGAGTGTCGCGGAGCGCGTGGAGTTTCTCATCGTCATCGCGTGTGACACTCTCCGCACGGTCCCGCCAGTACCGGAGAATCTCAATGTCGTTCTCGAGGTCGGCCCGAAATTGCTCGGGATCCTCATCATCGTCGGTTAACTGCCGAGCACCCACTTGATCTTCGTTGACGCTCTCGAACGCCTCCTCAAACCCCTCATCGCTATCCATCTCGACCCACTCGTCGATGGCATCCGTGTCGGGAGCGTACCCCTCCTCCAAGAGCCCGAGCGCCACTTCGTTCTGCGTGACCATCCGGCTCAGCGTGTTCGCGAACGCACGCGAAGAGGACTCGAACCGCTTCAGCAACCCCGTCCGGAGCAGCCCCACTAACGACAGCTCGGACCCGTCGTCTTCTCCTTCAAGATAGTAAGATGGTCGATAGCGAGCTAACTTCAACTCGGACTCGTCGATATCGTCACCCGCTGCCAGTCCTCTCTTGATGTCCTGGAAGAAGTCATCACCGAATGTATCGTCGAAATCGTAGTCGATACGGCGCGGGCGCTGCTTGGGGAAGTCAACGTAGATGTAGCCACCTTCACCGTCTGGGAGCCGCGCTTGGTCGTAGTTGTCCTTGATGAAACGACGGGTCCGCCTGACGGTCGTCTGATCGAGTACGTCGAACAGCGACTCCGGGTTCAGCTCCGAGGGGTCCTCAGACTGGGCGCTCTTGAAGCGGTCACGCAGCGATCGAATACCGTCGTCGGCGAACGCCGCGTCGTTCTTGATAAAGTAGCGTAGCAAGTAGTAGAGGTCCCACAACGAGTTATTCACTGGCGTCGCGGTGAGCATCACCACATCTTTTGGTGGTGTCCCGCGCAGCAGTTGCCGAAGTGCCTGAGACTGCTGCGTGTTCGGGTTCCGGAACGCGTGGGCCTCGTCCAGTACGACCATCTGATAGTCGTCGACCGGCTGGTCGAGATAGGCTGTGTCGCCCCCGAGCTGGACTTCGTTCCGGAGCTCCGCGTACGAGATGACTTCGTAGTAGAAATTCCACTCAGACCGCACCCTGGTCCACATTCCATCCCGGAGATAAGCTGGAGCCACTACGAGCGCGCGCTGGCGATTCTGCTGGACGGTCTGCTCTAGTAGTTTCCCGCCGATGTATGTCTTCCCGAGGCCGACCTCGTCGGCGACGATGACGCCACCACGCTCCTCAAGGAATCGCTGTGCTCGGAGCTTTCCGTCCTCTTGGAAGTTGGCCAGTTTGATCTCTCCGTCGTCGTCCTCGCCCTCAGCTGCCAACTCATCGCCGTAACGCTCGTACAGCACCCGGAGGTAGATGATATACGGGTCAAATGGATCGAACCGCTCCTCGTACAGCCCCGCCAGGTCGTAGGTCTCGCTTTCTTCCCAGAGGTCCTCGAACCACTCGCTCACGTCGTCGGTAACCTGCGGTTGGTAGGTGCCTAGATTCAGCTCTAAGTTCGAGTTCAGCCCGGCACCAGTGAAGTTCGACGACCCTGCGACGACGCCTTGATGGCCGCCGTCGAACAGATACGCCTTCCCATGGACGAACCCATCTTCGTGGCGTCGCACCTCGACGGCGTCAGAACGGAGCCAGTCCACGAGCTCTCGAAGTCCCTCGTCAACATTCTCAGAGAAGCCGAGCAGGTCTCGGTCCCGTTCGAGATCATCGTCCAGCGACTGTAGTACCTCGTCGACCTGCTCTTGGTTGTACTGCTCGTCGTCCAGCGGATCGCCAGGCTGACGCCACTCTTCACGGTCCTCCTCGTTGGGCTGGGCACCGATGAGCAGGCGTACGTCGCCGACATCCTCTAGCCCTTCCCGCACGGAGAAGTATCCTCGCGGATTGAAGTAGCCGGTCACCACGTCCAGATCGGGCGAATCGCGCAATTCTGTTCCGAGCCCTGACAGATAGCTGTTTATAGCGGCAGTCAGCGTATTATCGTCGCGATTATCGACGAATTGTGGCCGTTCAGTCATCGCTTTGGTCGTGGGCACCCGCCTCCGTGGTATCACTTGTAGCCAGTTCTCTAATCCGGCTCCGGAGTTCTTCCGAGGCAGCCTTTGTCGAGAAGTCACTGAGAACCGTGTCGAGTTCCTCTCTTTCTAGGGCATAACCTTTCGCGACCATAGACTCGATTTTAGCACGAATTTCATACCGCTCCTCGTCTTGATGGGAACTTCCAGTTGTGAGTTCTGCCCCGCCTGGGAGACTCTGGACTCCCCCACGCCGACTCAATTCTGCTGCGAGTCCAGCAACTCGCTCAATGTCGTTCTCGTCCCAATCCGGGAGAGGGAGGTTGTTCAACACCGGCGCTGTCATGTGTCGGTCTACAAGGCGTCTACTCCACCAGTCTGCAGTCAGGCTGTTAAGATAGCCGAGGAGTGCAAGGTGTTCCTCCGCCGTCGTTTCCTCCCTGTGTTCGATTCCGTGTATATATCCTGTACTGTATAGGAAGCCTGAAGCAGGAAGAGCTGAGGCTATGAGCGTCCGTGTGTCGTCATTACGGGCGACGTAGCGATAGACAAGTGCGGGATGGCCCTTACCGTATCTGACTGCTCCATCTACTTCAACCACGTCCTGCTCTCCAAGGAGGTCGTTCGGATCTGCGAACCGACGGTAGTCCTTTTCAGTATTGATCCCGAAATTATCGACGTGTCTGCTCATCAGTACTCGCCAGAGCCCTGGCTCCATCTCGTCATAGACGAGGTCGGTGTGTTTTCCGGATCCACTGAAATCCCAGCGAGCGGAGTCGGACTTGCCCCATATCCAGCTATTTCCAGTTGAGAGACGGGCTTCAGTCTCCATCTTCGGGAAGACATCGCGGGCGCCGTCACTGTTGAACCAAGGGATGACGAGCCGCTTCTCGGTTGTCAGACTTGCTAGGTCGTCGCGAGTGAGATATATTGAATTTTCGAGTGAGACGTTATCAATCGCCTTTTCCTCCTCAATAGCAGGCCAAACATGCGCGCCCGCTTCCTCTTCCGCCGGGGCAGAAGTTATAAGTACAATCATGTACCTTGCCTCGACATTCTCGAAGATCCACTGTTCAGAGTTCCGTGCTTGTAGAACAGTTGCTTCCGAATCCTCTATAATCCGCCGACGCAACTGCTTCCAGCCACCTAATACGAGACACTGTCGCGGCAGGACATATCCCAACTCACCGTCATCGTTCAGCATATCGGTCGCCCGCTCGACAAATAGTTTCGCGTAATCGTAGTGGCCGCGTCCCTGGTCCTCGTAAGAATTACCCACGTACTCCTGATACTGCTCACGCTGATGTTGCTCCCGTTCCTCCTCTTTGGCCTGCTGAGGGTACTTCTCCCGGAGTTCGTCCATATGATCGTCCCGTCGGGAGGCAGGGATAGTGTTGAGTCCTGGATGTCGAGTGACCCAGAACTGCTGGGGCTCAAATCGGACCTTGTCCCAAGGTGGATTTCCGACGATGGTGTCGAAGCCAGAGCGGTTTCCATGGAACACTTCAGGGAATGCTGTTGGGAAGTGGAAGACCTCAAACGGCTCTAAGACATCCTTTGTGTCCTCGTACGTTGAGAGGCTGGTCGGATCCTCGACATTCGTGTCAGTGGCAACCTTAGTGTTGATACCCTCGTCAATACGGGCAGCTGTAAGGATGTCCAGCCGTGCGCGAACGGGCGCGAGCGAATCGTCGATACGGTCCCGCGTCTCGCGCGCCTTCTGTACCTTTTCCGCACTCGTATCTGAGACGTTCTTCGCCTTTTGAATCTCATCATCGAGTTCGTCGATAATACCGGTGCCGCTGTCGAAATTACCTAGTGTCACCTGATCCTCTTCCATCCCGAGTTCGTCGCTCACCTCGCCAAGCGTCCCGACACCGACGAGTGCATCGCCAGACTGGAGGTTGTAATCGAGGAACGTGAGTGGCAGCCCGGGAACGAATGTGTGAACCCACAGCGAGAGCCGCGCGAGTTCCGTTGCGAGTTCATTCAGGTCGACGCCGTAGATACAGCGGCGGGCAATCTGCCGCCGGAGGAGCTGACTTCGTTCAATATTGGGCGTGTACTCCTCGTCCACAAACGCGGCTTCAGCAGCGTCCTTGAGGTTGTCCAGTTCCTCCTCGACCCCGGTGAGGGTGGTCTCCTGTAGGTAGTTTCGGAAAGCCTTCTCGATGCGGTCAACCGCGCCGACGAGGAAGTGTCCCGAGCCCATCGCGATGTCCGCAGTACGGAAGTCGAAGAACGCGTCCGCGGCAGCGGCGTCACCCTCCTCCTCGCGGATGCGGTCGATGCGGTCGAGATGATCATCCAGCGCGGGCTCTAGCGAGTAATCGAGGAGGTGCTCGACGAAGCGCGTCTTCGTGTAGTACGTCCCGGTGGCCTTGCGCTCGCCGGACTGGCCGTGGAGGTACACCTCGCCTTCCTCAATTACGACTTCTTCACCCTCTTCGGCGGGGACGTACTGCTCGTTGCCGTCGTCGGTCTCCATAGTGAGGTCCTGATCGGCGACAGAGAGCTCGGATTCGAGGAGGCCCTCATAGATGACACCGAACTCCCGGACTCCTACGTTGCGGAAGTCGATCGGACCCTCCCAGCCATCCGGCGTTTCGTCGATAAGAAGCGCTTCGAGCGCGGGGCCAAACTCCGCGTCCGAAAGTTCGACTTGGGAGAGCTGGTGGCCGGCCTCGGTCCACTCCTCGTCGTCTGAGAGGAGACGGCCATCGTAGGCGGGCAGCCCCATCGTTGAGGACCCCTCGTGGATAGCTGTCGTAAGCGTCATCACCTCGTCCCAGAGCGTAGTGAGATGGTCGTCATACTCCATCCCCTCGTCGATATCACGGGCTTTCTGCTTGATTGAGTACTTATCGTACTGGTTATTGCGGTAGCGTGGGAGGAACCGCTCGTCCTCGGCGTAGGCGACGAAGAGCAGCCGGTAGAGGAGGACCAGCGTCATCCGGTAGGTCTCATCGAGGTCGTCTTTGTCCGGATCGTCAAGATCGCGGGCTCCCGCGAGCGCCTCGGCGAGCTGCGGAACCACATCGTCATAGATCCGCTCGCGGAGGCGCTCGCCCAACCCGGTGGCGTACTCCTTCGAATCCTCCATAATCTCGTGGAGGCTGCCGCCCTCCTGGAGTGCGTCTCCAGAGAAGAGGAGCCAGAGGTACGCCGCCTGCTCATCGTCGAGCAGGTGCGTATTCACCTCGACATACGTGTCAGTCTGGCCGCGCGAGCCAAAGCCAGCCTCGGGATTCGTCGTGTAGAGTCGGAGCTGGTCACCAGAACTGCCGATGACGTAGTCAAGGTTACGCTGCTCGGCCTGGCGCAGGGCGTAGGCGACTGGTGAGTCGCCGACGAAGCGGTCTTGCT
Source organism: Halorubrum sp. GN12_10-3_MGM (assembly GCF_005435235.1). NCBI lineage: Archaea > Methanobacteriati > Methanobacteriota > Halobacteria > Halobacteriales > Haloferacaceae > Halorubrum > Halorubrum sp. GN12_10-3_MGM. Next base: position 4,935 of record NZ_SGUB01000014.1, on the reverse strand, counting down.
TGTGCTCGAACGATTCTTCCTCCTGAAGGAACACTGCGACGGCTGACTCCCGGCCGTCCTCGGTGTGCTTGAGGACGTAGCTGTGGTCGGTATCGCGCTCAATGGTGTAGTTGAGTCCCTCAAGCAGGTCACGCGGATCCTCTGCGAGGGCGTTCTGAGCTCGCTCGGCCGCCTCAGCCCAGTCGTCCCGCTGGGGGACTCCTTCGATCAGTTCATGCGTCGAGAGAAGTCCTTGATTGTGAAGGCCGGCGAGATCGTCAGAGAGCTGTGGGATGGTGTCCTTGAGGAAACTTCGGGCCGAACTCCCACTCGGCTTATCGAGGGCGATCTCGCAGACGCGCTGGGCCTGCCCTGCGTCAATATCTCGGAACACCATCGGCTCCTCGCCGCTGGGCCCACAGAGACCGACCTTGTCAACGCCGTACTGTGCGACGATGAGCACCGGCGAGACGCGACCATCTCTTCGGTCGGTGTACGTCGTCTGGAGGAACTCCTTAGTAGGCTTGCCGTCCGATTTTGTGATGACGATTTCAAGCCTACTTCCGCTACCCTCGCCCAGATAGACAATACAATCTGCTCCTGTCCGTCCGGACTCCCAGTTTAAGCCCTCGCGATTCGGAAAGAATTCGTCCGCCATAGCATCGAGGATACTGGCAACGGACAAATAGGTGTGGGTCTGTTATGTTGAATCCGATGACAGCAAAAGGATCACGACACCTAGAGGACCGATTACGCCGCTCTTGACCGTGGCTGTGCTGGGTCGACCTACTCGAAGGTATCTACCTTCCCATTCCTCTACCGAGATTGCTTCTCAGGATTCTCTCGATAGCGATACTGAACCAATCGTATAGTGGCCCGATCCCGACGCCTTCTGCGGATTCAACAGACCAAGCTAGACGGAATGTATCACCTGTTGATGATTTCAACAGAATCAACCAGTCATAAGATCCTCGTTGCCAGAGCGAGTTCCAAGTTCACCAACGCATACTTCAGATCTTTTCTTACTTTTTCATCATTACAATCAAGCCACACTCCAGCAACCTGCGAAATCAGATCACGGATCTCGTCATCGTCAAACGACTCATACTCATCTAGCTCTGCCTCGAAATTACCGTACTGTACCTGATCTATATTTTTCCCCAACTCCTTGATCTGAGACTCCGCCGAACACCCGAACTGCCCCCTATACTTTTCCACATCAAACCGAGGATTAGTGATGCTACTACTGTCCGAGAGATATCGATTGAAACTTTCATCATCTCCAGCTATTACAAGCAATTTACAAACTGTGGTACGGATGCTATGAACATCTGGAACAGACTGTAGAATATCTATCACCTGCTCCTGCTCGTATTGATCCAACCAAAGCACCCCCGGAATCCAGTTCTTCAACGCGCTCTCAGTAAGAAGTCGAACTGCCTCATCATCAAGTGAGAAGTTCTCATAGCCCTCATAATATCGCATTAGGCCAAAAAGATCCGTGTAGTGCTCTGGGTTGCTTTGTCTCCGATGAATATCTGCCTCCAACTCGTGAGACAGCTTCGTGAATGAATCCCGCGTAACTTCACTGGAAACAGTATAGTCGCCCTCTTCATCGATAGAGAACGTAATATCGGCTTCTGCTTTCTCGTTCGGCTCGAGATTACCGATCGTAGCAATAGATTCAGGATCCAGTTCTACTACTCGACGAATACCACTCATTAACGACTCACGCTCTTGCTCGAGTCGATACTCAAAAATCGACTCAAACTCTTCTCGGCCAACCTCTTTCTTACCAGAGGCCTTTCTAAGCCAGATCTCCTTTTCTCTCAGCTCGGTACTATCGTTCTCTTCATTTTCCAGCTTACTTGTTGTGACACAGGGAGGCTTACCGATTTTTCCTACAACCAGTACTGCAAATTCAGATCCGTCTTCTTCAAAAGTGTGTAGCGATATCTGGGGACCTGGCCGAAGCCTAGAGTCAATGATCTCCTGTAAATCATCCTCTTCAAAGCTCAGGATATGTCTCGTATCGGTTGACTCATCTTCAGCATCTGCTGGAACACCGACCACCCCTTCCTCTTCGTCACACCCAATCAGGAGATAACGATCCTCTCGACCATCTAAAACGTTTGCCATTGACTGAATGTCCTTGACAAACTCCGCTTCCAAGTACGCGCTCCCCTTGATGTAGTAGTCAGACTTGAAATCAACCCAACTATGTTCATCACCCCCCAAGTTGCTAATTAGCTCCAGAGCCTCATTCCTGTCCATATTTATACTTCACAAAAGACTGCCACTTGAAATTGCGTGTAGATCTCTCAGTGATTTTTGGCCTCGTGAACTCCATGTTGAATTCACGAGAGAGATTCGAGGCGTGATCTACAATAATTGCTAGTTACCTAATCCGGAGACCCGTAGATCATCAAAATACGAGTCCGGAGACCACGTGTTAGTAATTGTATGTATCTCTGACACGCAGCGCGGGTATTATGAGTTTGCCCTGGAAACGTCTAACCCGTCTTCTGTAGGGTATCAGAAATTATATCATGAGAAGGTTCGCGCTGACTTAGCATTACTAATATAATTTTGGACGTGATTATTGCGCTAATTCCGCCCAATCGATGTCATAGCAGACCCGAAACGGGCGTTTGAGAGGTTATTGTTTGAATGCTTTCGCCACAAGCAGTGGGAAGACAAGTGTTGCCTCTGCTTCGACTTGTGTGTAGTTCGTCTGATTTTCTTTAATCTTCCCCCAAGAGACTGCCTCATTCGGTGGTGCACCCGATAATGACCCATCACCCTCCATCCCCGTTGAAATATACACCACGTAATCCGCTCCTCCCCGGAAGAGGTTCGTCATGATTGCATGGTGTTTCGGTACTCCACCCCCCACGGCGATGAGCCCCGTCGAGTCCGCGAGCAGCCCATCTTCAATTAGCGAGTCATAGTCGTCCAAAATCTCAATACCCACTTCTGAATCGTACCCTTGCCGATAGTAGTAGAGGAAGTTCCCGACCTCGGAGTCCGTCAACGCTGGACAGTACACCGGTACGTCGTTGTCCGCCGCCTGCTTCAGAACCGAATCCTCATCCTCAAGAGTTTCACCTAACTCGCGTGCGAACGACGTCGGTGTTCTCACTTTCTCCTCTGCGAAAAAGTCCTCAAAGAAATCATACAGATACTCTTCCAACCACACATACCGGTCAGAAGGAACGAAGAGATTCCCGAGCCGATTGATCCCACGCTCACGGAGCGATGCCTCGTCTGCGTCCCATTTTCCCATTTTGAATGGCTTTGCCGTCTTGATCACGTCCTCGGTCAGCGATCCAGACGTCGTAATAACTACGTCCACATACCCCTCTCGAACAAGATACGCGACGGTCTCGCGCAGCCCCGACGAGATGATGTTTGACGTGAACGTGAGGTAGACAGTGGCGTCCGCCTCCTGCATGCGTTCGGCGATGTCGATTGCCTCTGCGAGCTGCGTCGCCTGGAACCCCGTTGTCCCATACGCGTCGAGCATCTCGTCAAAATCAAATTCTCCGCGAAAGTCGTAGCCACCAACATCCGGCGTGTCGGGTTCCTCATCACTCCCAGGAACGACGTCGCTGTGAGAGTCGTCTGTGTCCATACTACTGGATAATCTGACGCCGGTTTGAAGAACTCGGAATTGGTCTTCAAGCCGTTGTTGAAATCCTCAGCAGTTGAGAGTTTTCACCCCAATCGCTCAGTACAGGGTAGTAGTCTATCGGCGCTTCAGTAGCACAGAAATGAGCATAAGCGCCGCAAAGACGACTGCAAAGCCCATCACTCCGACTCCGAAAACGTAGTACGGGTTCGTGAGATCGGGACTGTTGAGGAACAGAAAGAGAGTAAAACTCGAACCCATCAAGACGATCAGCGCAGACTCAATACTCGGATTATACCAGTCTTCAAGCGTATCTCGAACAGTTCCATACATATCAGAACAATAACTTCTATACCGTATAGCGTTTGTGGTCGGTGAAAATCCCATGAGTTCGCAGTCCTCGTCGACCGGCTGTTTCAGACGAGAGTGTCTGAAAAATTGGATATCAACACAACAGTAGTCGCTTGTTCTCTAGTGAATAGCTTCGGACATGGTGGTGTGCGGGTTCCCACGATTGCTCGTCAACGAAAGCTTCGGAAATGGGGGAGGGGCAGTATTGAACCCACACACCACTGCTTCAAGTGAAATAACAGACTCCATTGGCGATAGGTATTTTCAGCAGTTCTCTATGAGAGTGAGCGATATTAACCAACATACTGGACGGTTCCCCCGATCTACGTTGGTTAAACAACGACCTCGTGTGTTGATTATCGGTGTAATCAGCGAACTCCCTATGCGAGAGATTCCAATACAAAAGTATGAGAGTTGGTGACTAAGAGCTGTCAGAAGCCCTCGAGAGCAGAGTCACTCTTCCTCGTATGTGAGGTTCATCAGCCATTGGGAGAAGGCGTCTGCCTGCGGATCGGCCTCTTCTTCACCAATGAATGGCGAGAGCATATCACCCGCCATCAGCAGTGAAAAGTCACGATCAGATGCTGTTGGTTCGAGATAGTAGGTCCGTTGACCTCCGTACACCGTTTCCTCACGCTGAATCAGCTCGGCACTCTCAAGGCCTTCGACTAGTCGGCTTCCTTTTCGCGAAGAGACGCCCAGCTCTTTCCAAAAGTCGCTCTGGTGAATCCCACCCGTCTCGCGGATCAGTTCAAGACCCGCACGTTCGTCCTCCGAGAGATCGGCTTCACCCTGTGACGCACTCATATTCCAACAGCTAACGTGTATCCATTATAATCGTTCTCTCGTACGTGTTTACCCCGGAGTCTCGACAGCCGGCACAGCGTGAGCCCGTGAGATCAGTTCATTGTTACTGACGGCTCGACGAAGCTCTTCGTATGGATTGCGTCCCTGCTGGCGCCACGTCGCCAGCA
>NZ_SGUB01000013.1:0-103871 GCF_005435235.1 Halorubrum sp. GN12_10-3_MGM | reverse complement strand
GCCGCCGCCGGCTGTCTCGGGACCGATAGCGACGACGAGTCAGACGACGGGCCGGAACTGCGGCTCTCGCTCTCGCGGGTCGAGGGCTCGCTGCGCGACCGGTACGTTCGCGACCCCGACGTGGAGCTCTCCTACGAGCTGCTCTCCCGCGAGACGGCTCGCGACGCGCTCGCGACCTACCGAATCGAGGAGCCGTTCGAGAACAGCGTCGCCGTCGACACCGTGAGCCTCGGCGCCGCCGTCTCGCTCCTCAACGACCTCGACTGGTACCTCGTCCGCTTCGTCGAGGAGGCGCTCGTGTTAGAGCCCTCCGTCGCGTCCGACGAGTGGCTCTCCCGCGACCTCGCCCGCGAGGTCCGCGACGGCGACGTGCCGCCCGAGGAGACCGACCAGCGATTGAAGATGTTCGGTCTCGTCGACGGTCTCCCGGTCGAACCCCTCTACGTCCGGCGGCGACAGGGCGAGACGCCCGAGTACGACCTCCGCGATGTCGACGAGACGCTCGTCGTCCGCGTGAGCGAGTCAGAGTTCTCGGGGTAAGCTCCCGAGTCCGACGCCGTCACTCGTCCACTTCGGCGAGGATCCGCGTCCGGACCGGGCCCACGTCGACCGGCGCCCACGCCTCCACGTCGTAGGTCACGTCCGCGAGCGTTTCCAGTCGCTCGGCGTCCCCCTCGTCTATCGCCGTCACCGCCTCGCGGCGGAGCCGGTCGAGGACCGCGTCCGCGAGCGCCTCGCGGTCGACGCCCCGGTCGGGCACGTCGAGGATGTGCGGGAGGTCCTCGGCGCCCTCCGGGAGCGTCGGGAACGCGGCGGGACCGACCGCGAGCGCGGTCGATTCGGCGGTGTGGCCCGTCACGTCGTCCCCGGAGAGCGCCCCGTCCGGCGCCGGCACGAGCGCGTACTCGTCGACCGCGAGGTCGATCGCGGCGTCGATGGCGGCCTCGTCGGCCTCGGTCCGCTGTTTGAACGCCAGCTCTGAGAGCGCCCGCGAGAGCTCGGCGCGGGTGAGCCACTCGAACAGGTCGACGACGCCGGCGAGGTCGTCGCGCGCGGCCACGCTCGGCCCGCTCCCGTGCGCCATCGTCAGTCCTCTCCCGGCGCGGGCCCCGTCTGTCCGGCGTCGGTCGCGGGGCTGCCGCCGGCGCCGGTTCCGCCGTCCGTGCCCCCGCCCCGAGCCCCGTCGAGGTCGGCGGTCGCGGCCTCGAAGACCTCGTCGGGGTCGACGGGAGCGTTCCGCCAGGCCGGGAGTCGAGCGTCCGGCCCGGGCTCCCCCAGCGCCTCGGCGTACGTCGCCACCTGTGACCGCTCGTCGGCGGCGTCGTACGAGAGCCCGTTGAACGCCGCGTCGGTCGCGTAGCCGTCGACCAGCGTCTCGGCGGCCTCGCGGTAGCGCTCGGCGAGGCCGTCGTAGTCGACGTCGACGCCGGCGTCTTCGACCGCGCGCAGGGTCGCCTCGCCGACCGCCCGGCTCATGTCCGCAAGGCCGGTCGGCCCCTCGACGGAGCGGTGGTCGTGCTCGTAGCTCCCCAGGTCGACCTGCGCGCTGTCGGCGAACCCGGCGCGGTCGAACGCCTCGCCGAGCGTGCCGACCTCCAGCCCCCAGCCGCGCTGGACTCGGAGCTCGGAGACGAGCTCGCTCGTCGCCGCGAACTCGCCGGCGAGCGCGTAGCGGAACGCCGAGAGGTACGCCAGCACGTCCGGCTCCCGCCCCGGCGCGGCGTCGCCGAGCGCGCGGACGAGCGGCCGGAAGAACAGCCTGAACAGCCGCCCGTACAGCGAGCCGTCCTCGACGCGGGCGTAGTACCCCTTCGAGAACGCGTACCCTTCCCCGAGCGGGAACAGCAGCCGGTTCACGAACGCCGGCGAGTAGGTCTTCGTGTCGGCGTCGTGGACGACGACGAACTCCTCGTCGAGCGCGCGACCGAGGGCGAGCCACACGTCCCGACCCTTGCCGCGGTCGCCGTCGAGCCCGCGCGCTTCGAGCAGCGAGGCGAGCTCGGGGCCGTCGCACCACAGCGTCTCGACGTCGAGGTCGAACCCGTCGAGCCAGTCCGCGAACGGGCCGGCGCGGTCGGGCGACGCCCGGAGCGGAACGATCACGCGGGCGGGGTCGACCGTCTCTAGCGTCGAGAGCACGCGCTCGGCCGCGAGCGTCCCGTACTCGCGCTCGGTCATCGGCACGACGACCGCCGCGCGGTCCGTGGGGGCGTCGGGCCGGTGGTCGGTCAACGCGTGGAGGGTCGTCACGCGCTCCTGAACGTACTCCATTTACCGATCACACGGGAGCGACGACCAAAACAGGTGCGGTGCCCCAACCCGGCGTCGGTCCCCGAGCGGGGGGTCGGCCGGGCCGCGGGGTCGGCGCTCGGGGCGTCGCCTCAGACCCTCCGCGTCGCGCCCGCCGCGCCCCCGGGAACGCGTCCGAGGCGGTACAGCACCGCGTACGCCGCGACGAGGAGCGCCAGCCCCCCGGCGAGCGAGAGGAAGACGGCGTCGTACGTCGCGCCCGCCTCGATCGCCTCGCCGACGGCCCAGGAGCCGGCCGCCTGCGTTGACATCATCCCGGCCGAGAACATCGCGTACGCCGACGCGCGGGACTCGTCCGGCAGCGACGCGAGCAGGTACGTGTCGCCAGCGGGGAACAGCATGTGGATGGCGAACCCCACGACGACGCTCGCGGCGATCACCGCCGCCAGCCCCTCGGCGACGACCACGAGGACGACCCCGCCGACGAACGCCGTGACGATGCCGAGCAGGTACGGGACGTGGGGAAGCCGGTCGGCGAGGTCGCCCGAGACGAGGAAGGCGGGCACGCCGGCGGCGAAGATCACCGTCAAGAGGTTCCGCGCGGTCGACCGCGTCAGGTCCTTGTCGATCATGTACAGCTCGTAGAAGTTGAACAGGCCCTGCCAGACGAAGCTCGTGAGGCCCATCAGCACGATGCCCGCGAGGATCAGCTTCCACTCGCCGCGGGCGGCCCCGAGGAAGTCGGTGTCGCTCGCGCCGGCGTCCGGGAGGTCAGTCCGCCGCGCGAGCGCGACGAACACGACCGTGCTGGCGGCCGCGGCGAGCGCGAGCGCGTAGAAGGCGTACCGCCAGTCGTACCACAGCGCGACGGTGACGGCGGGCGCGGCGATGACGGCGGCGAGCTGGCTGGCCATGCCGTGAACGCCCATCACGCGTCCGACGCGCTGCGGGAACAGCTCCGCGATAAACGGGTTCGCGGCGACGAAGTAGACGCCGGAGGCTAAGCCGATCGCGAAGGCGGCGACCATCAGCGCGAGCACGCTCGGCGCGAGGGCGACGCCGAGCGCCCCCGCGGTCAGCATCGCGCCGGAGACGAGGATGACGCGCCGCCGCGCGAAGCGCGTGAGCGCCCAGCCGGCCGGGATGCGCGGCGCGGCCGAGCCGAGCCACGCGAGCGTGACGATGAGCCCGGCGGTCCCCTCGCGGATCCCGAACGCGTCGATGAACTCTCCCACCAGAGGGGCGAACACGACGCGCGCGAAGTTGACGAGGAACACCAGCGCGCAAAGCGATCCAAACAGCCGGGTCCGTGACACGGCGGCGCTTCTCCGCGCCCGGACACAAGCGTTGCGGAAGCGCACGCACCCGGATCTCGGGAGCCGCTCGCGGGCTGCGGCCGCGTCCCTCCGCCGAGTGCCGATCTCGCTCGACGCGTCAGACCGATGTCGTACGGGGTTTTTATCCGCCCCGACGACGAACGGCGGAGTATGAAATCCACGCGCAAGGGACTCCGCGACGGCGACCTGATGAAGGACACCTACGAGCGGCTGAACTGTGCCGACTGCGAAAAGGTGTTGAAAAAGGAGAACGACCCCGACGAAGTGTTTTCCGTCCGCATCTGTCCGGAGTGCGGAAGCCGGTTCAAGGAGCTCCGCTGACCGTCGTCTCGCCCGTCGTCGCACCGCACCGGCCCCCGCGCCGCACCACTCCGCTCCGAATCGCTCTCCCCCGCACCGCACCGGCCTCCGCCGCGCTGCCGGACTTCGACTACCGCTCGCGCCTCTCCTCGCTGACCGTCGCCGTTCACGAATCGATCGCCGTCGCGACCGACTCCGCCACCGCCCCCGCCTCGTCCGCGACGATCTCGATCCACCGGTACTCGGCGTACGCCGTGGCGGCCGAGAGCGCGCTCCGCTCGTCGGCCGCGAGCGCGTCGTCCTGCTCCGCGAACAGCGGCAGGAACTGCGTCGCCAGCCACCGCGCCAGCGGGTTCTCGCTCTCCGCGAGCGCCGCGGCGGACTCGACCGCCGCGCCCCGCGCCGCGCCGATCGCCGCGGCGTCGTCCGGGAACATCGTGTCGCCCGCCTCGACGCGCGCGGCGACAGCGTCGACCGCTCGGAGCCGGGTCTGGACGAGCGCGGTCCGGGTCAGCCCGGTCGCCGGGTGGTCGGGCTCGTAGTCGCCGACCGCGACCGGGTCGAACCACAGCCCGTCGAAGCTCCGGTAGACCGCGCTCGACAGGAGGTCGGCGCTCGGCGCGTCCCGCGCGACGGCGCGCTCGTCGACGAAGGCCTCCGGGCCGGGGTTCTCCCTGAGGTCCTCGACCCCCTCGCCGTGGAGCTCGCGGAGCCGGTCGCCGACCGCGCTGCCGAGGCGGTCCATTTCGCGGCGGATCGGTTCGGCGACCGGCTGCGGGTCGGCGAGCGAGGCCGCGTATCGGTCGCCGAGGTACCGTCCCGCCTCGACGTACGACTGGACCCGCTCGACGTCTCCGACCGCCTCTCCCGCGCGGATCGGGTTCGCCTCGTCGGCCGGACTCCCGCTGCCGACCAGCGTCCGGCGGAGCGCCTCGTCGTACCACCGCTCGATCGGGCCGTAGACCGCGGCGCCCGCCAGGGGGTCCGCGGCGGGACCGGGGAGCGCGTCCAGCGTCTCAGACGCGCGCTGACGCACCGCCCCGACGTCGGGCGCCACCGCTCCCGGATCGCCCTCGACGGTCACGCCCGCCCACGTGCCGACGGCGCTCGCGGCGTGATCGCGCGCCGTTGAGTACCGCTTAACCGCTTCCAGCGGAACGAGCGGCTCGTCGGGCCCCGGCAGCGCCTCGCGGGCCGCCGCCCGCTCCGCCTCGATGCGCCCGCGGAACCCGCCGTGCGGGAGCCGCTCCGCGGTCAGGGGGTCCGGGATCGGGCTGAGCAGGCGGTCGACGCGGTCCGCGAACGCGGCGGCGACCTCCGGCTCGAAGCCGACGGGGACGATCCGCGGCCGAGCCGGGACGGAATCGTCGAACTCGCGTGGAACGGCGTCGACGTCGAGCGACGGCGGATCGTCCCAGAACCGCCGCTCGCTCCCTCGGCCCGAGCAGCCGGCGAGCGAGCCGAGCGCGGCGGCGCCGGCAGCGGCGAGCGCGCCGCGCCGGGTGAGCCCCCGCGGCATCAGAGCTCACCCCACTCGTCGGTCGCCGTGGCGTTCCCGGGGACGGTCGCGTTCCCGTCGATCACCGCGTACTCCGTGTCCGTAGTCCGACACGGCGACCTACCGCTGGAGCCGGACCCGGTGAGCCGGTCGTCGAGGACGACCGGAAGCCGGAAGAGGAGGGCGAGCGCGACCCGCGCGTCGGCCTCACAGGCCTCGTCCGGCGGCCTGAGCTCGCGGCAGTACTCGAACTCCACGTGCCCGGGATCCCACGAGACGGACTCGATGTGGAGTCGTTCGCACGACTCGATGCCGGCGGGCGACACGTACACCGTCTCCGCGTCGTAGTCGGTCTCGTCGAGGAACGACCGGATCCGATCGCGGTCCGCCTCGGCGACGTCCTCGGCCACGAGCAGCTCGGCCGCCCGCTCGGCGCTCGTGACGAGCTCGCGGTCGATCGCGACGGGCTCTCCGGCGCCGTTGGTCGCGCTCCCGTCGAGGAGGACCGGGTCGCCGCTCGGGTTCCGCGGCTTCAGGACGGTCGGGTCCGTGTCCGTCCCGGAGACCTGCCGTCGGACCGACTCTGATCCTGTGCCGTCCGCGCCGGAGCAGCCGGCGAGCGCGGCGATAGCGCCGATGGCGCCGCCGCGGAGGAGGGCTCGTCGGGTGGGGGACATAGGAGGCGATACCGTCGGTCCGGGTAAACCTCTTTTGGGGCCGGTCGTCGTCCGCGGTCACTCGAAGACGGCGTCGAACGCCGACGCGCCCAGCGGGTCGAAGGTGCCGGCGGCGACGTTCTCGCGGACGTGGTCGGGGTCGGTCGTGCCGACGAGCGACGAGGTGACGCCCGGTGCGCTCCGCGCGAAGTTGAGCGCGCGCTGGGCCGGCGTCTCCCCGGCGAGCGTCGCGTCGACGTCAGGCGGGACCGCGCCCTCGACCGCGAGGTCTCCCTGTCCGATGCTCGCGCTCGTCACCACTGAGAGCCCGGCCTCGTGGGCGAACGAGAGCGCCGAGACGGGCCCGTCCGCGTCACCCTCGGACGGCGCGCGGTGGTTCCGCCGGGTGAACGCGTCCGCCATCGCGACGTTGAAGGGGAGCTGGACCGCCGTGAGCCCGTGGTCGTCGTCGGGGCCGACCGCCTCGCCGGCGGCCTCGGCCCGCGAGAGCACCTCCGCGAGCGAGAGGTACCGGTCGCCGTCCTCCGCAACGCGGAACGCGTCCCACGTCGCGACGCCGTAAGCCCCGACGTCGCCCGCGGCGCGCCGGCGTTCGAGCGCCTCGAACGCGGCTTCGAGCGCGTCGTACACGTCGCCACGCGACCTGACAGCGAGCTGCGTCTCGGGGTTGTGGACGTAGAAGCAGTCGACCGCGTCGAGGCCGAGCCGGTCGAGCGAGCGGTCGAGCGACCACTCCAGGAAGTCGGGGGTCATCGCGTGCGCCCCGTTCGCGAGGTCGTCGGGGTCGACGATCCCCGGCTCGACGAAGCGCTCGCGGACGTACGCGCTCGGGTCGCTCGGTCGCTCGCCGTCGAACGGGAGGAAGCCGCCCTTCGTGGCGACGACCACCGACTCCCGGTCGAGGGGGGCGTCCCGGAGCGCCTCGCCGACGACGCGCTCGGCGCGGCCGCAGCGGTAGTTGGCCGCGGTGTCCACGTGGTTCACGCCGGACCGGAGCGCCAGCTCGATCGACTCGCGCGAGGCCTCGTCGACCGCGGGCGTCGGGTCGCCGAGGTACGTCCCGATCCCGACGCTGGAGACGGCGCCGGGACCGAACCGCCGGAAGTAGGTGCGCCCGAAGGCGTCGCCGAACCGGTTCCGGTACCCCCAGAGGGCCTCGCGAGTCGCCATGTGTCCGGAGTTGTCGGCTCGCGGGTAAAAGTCGCGCGGGAGACCGCCGGTCGCGCTCACACCGCGTCAGGAACGGGCGTCTGTCAACGGGACGCGCGGAAGGTCCGCGTGGTGTCTCGCTTCCCGCGGGTGACGTCGACCTCGACGAGCCCGAGCGAGGTGAACACCTCGCCCCAGTCCCGGTAGAACAGCGGCGTCCCCTCGTCGACGTAGTTCACGTCCGGCGGAGCTGACGCCGACCCCTGCGTCGGGGCCTCGATCTCGGCCGTGATCAGAAGCTCGTCGGTGATCCGCGCTATCTCCTCGAAGGCCGGCTCGGCGTCCGGATGGAGGTGTTGTAGCGTCTCGACCGAGAACACCGCGTCGAACGCGCCGTCGTCAAACCCGCCGACCACGTCCTCTATCGCGCCGCAGTGAAAGGTCCCGTCGGCGGCGAGCTCGGGGTAGGCGTCCCGCATCTCGTCGAACGCCCCGGGGTTGATGTCGACGCCAGAGAGGTCCTCGAAGCCGTGGGTTGCGAGGTGGTCGAGGTGCCGGCCCGACCCGCACCCCAGCTCGAGGACGGCCGCGTCGCGGTCGAGGCGCGCGTCGAGGCCCTCACGGATCAGCTCGCTCGTCTTGTTCGGCCCGCGGTGGGCGTAGTACGCCGGCGAGTATTCGCCCGTCCGGTTCGTCCAGGAGTCTCGGACGGTGTTGATGTTCACGGATAACGATTCTGGCAGCGAGGCATAACGCCGTCGAACGGCGCGCGGTGTGCGCCGACGCCGCCGCGGCCCGCTTGGACGCGTCAGGCGCCGACGGCCCTCCGACGTTCGTACTCCGTACGCGGCCGTTATCGCGCGTTTAAACCCATTAGTACGGTCGTAGCGGACTTCAAACGCCCGGCGGATTCCCGGTACAACGAAACGAGGGAAGTACATATCAGTATCAATATTCCGAAAGAAATACAAAATATACACACAAACGAGTAAATATGCTCGACGGAAAGACCGCTATCGTCACCGGCGGCTCGGCCGGCATCGGGAAGGCCATCGCTGCGGAGTTCGTCGATCAAGGGGCGTCGGTCGTGATCGCGAACCGGACCGAGGAGGCGGGACGAGAGACCGCCGAGGAGCTCGGCTGTTCGTTCGTCCAGTGCGACGTCTCGTCGTACGAATCCGTCGAATCGCTGGTCGAACAGACGGTCGAGGAACACGGCGGGTTGGACATCCTCGTGAACAATGCCGGGATCGGGCTCACTGGAACGGTCGAGGAGACGTCGCTCGAGGACTGGCACAAGTTGTTAGAGGTCAATCTCAACGGCGTCATCTACGGGACGCGAGCAGCTATGCCGTACCTGCGCGAGTCCTCGGGGGCGGTCCTCAACGTCGCGTCGGTGTTCGGACTGGTCGGGGGACCGCAGACGGCCGCGTACGCGACCGCGAAGGGCGCTGTCGTCAACTTCACCCGAACGACGGCCGTCGATTACGCCGACGCCGGCGTCCGGGTGAACAGCATCTGTCCCGGCTTCGTCGAGACCGAGATGACTGCGTCAGAGCTTAACGACGACTCCTTCTACGAGTTCGTCCTCAGTCAGACGCCGATCGGCCGCATCGCCGAACCGGAAGAGATCGCAGAACCGGCGGCGTTCCTCGTCTCGGACAAGGCCTCGTACATCACCGGAGTCAACCTCTCGATCGACGGCGGGTGGACGACGCACTGACGCGCGGCCCCGTCGGCTTCGACCCCGGTCTGTCCAGTCATATTCGGCGTGACCCGAGCGACCTCGTAGTCGCTGATCCGTTTAAATACTAGTCTCTCACATGCTAGTCTATGACAGACACGGAATACGACTTCGTCGTCGTCGGGGCGGGCTCTGCGGGCTGCGTCCTCGCGAACCGACTCACCGCGGATCCGGACAGGAGCGTGCTGCTCCTCGAAGCGGGCACACCCGACGACGACCGGAACATGCGGATCCCGGCGGGCTTTCCGGAACTGTTCGAGAGCGACGCGGACTGGGAGTACTACACCGAGCCGCAGGACGGCTGCGGCGGTCGACGGCTCTACTGGCCGCGCGGTAAGACGCTCGGCGGGTGCTCCTCCACGAACGCGATGATCTACATCCGCGGCCACCCGTCGGACTACGACGACTGGGCGGGCCTCGGCAACAACGGCTGGGGGTACGAGACCATGCTGGAGTACTTCAAGCGGGCGGAGACGTTCACGCCGTCGGGATCGCCCTACCACGGGTCCGCGGGGCCGCTCAACGTGACGGACCAGTCCTCGCCGCGACCGGTCTCCCAGGCGTTTGTCGACGCCGCCGCGCAGGCGGGCTACGACCGCACGGACGACTTCAACGGGGCGGCACAGGAGGGCGTGGGGATGTACCACGTCACGCAGAAGAACGGGGAACGCCACAGCGCCGCCGACGCGTACCTCAAGCCCGCCCTCGACCGACCGAACCTCACTGCCGAGACCGGCGCGCAGGTGACCGAGGTGACCATCGAGGACGGTCGCGCGACGGGAGTTCAGTACAGTCAGGACGATCAGAGCCGGTCCGCGGGGGCCGCCGAGGAGGTCCTCCTCAGCGCCGGCGCGGTCAACTCCCCGCAGCTCCTCATGCTCTCGGGCGTGGGCGACCCAGACCACCTCGCGGACCACGGCATCGATGTCGAGACGGCGTCGCCCGGCGTCGGTCGGAACCTCCAAGATCACCTGTTCGCGTTCACCGTCTACGAGACCGACGGCGACATCAGCACGCTCGACGACGCCGGCGGCCTGCTGGACGTCTTCAACTGGTTCCTCCGCAAGCGCGGGAAGCTGACCTCCAACGTCGCCGAGGCCGGCGGGTTCGTCCGCACCGACGGCGCCGATTCCCGGCCCGACCTCCAGTTCCACTTCGCTCCCTCGTACTTCATGGACCACGGCTTCGCGAACCCTGAGACCGGGCGGGGGCTGTCGATCGGCGCGACGCAACTCCGGCCGGAGAGCCGCGGGCGCGTCACGCTTCGCTCCGCCGACCCGTTCGACGACCCTATCATCGACCCGAACTACCTCGACGCGGACGCGGACCTCGAAACGCTCGTGGACGGGGTCAAGCGCGCCCGCGAGATCGCCCGGCAGGACGCGCTCGCCGGGCACGTCGGGCGCGAGGTGTGGCCCGGCGAGGACGCCGAGACCGACGAGGCGATCGCCCGGCACGTCCGCGACACGTGCCACACCGTGTACCACCCCGTCGGCACGTGCGCGATGGGGGACGACGAGGCGGCGGTCGTGGACGAGGAGCTTCGGGTTCACGGCGTCGAGGGGCTCCGCGTCGTCGACGCGAGCGTGATGCCCACGCTCGTCGGCGGCAACACGAACGCCCCGACGATCGCCGTCGCCGAGCGGGCGGCGGACCTGATCCGCGACCGACCGACGCCGAGCGCGACGGAGCCGGCCGCGGCCGCCGACGACTGACCTGGTTCGGGCCCGCACCAGCGGCCGCTTCGTTCCGGACCGCGCCCCGCTGGCCGCTTCGCTCCGGATCGCGCCGCCGCCGCTCTCGCTCGGCGTCAGACGCACGCACGACGCCGACGCAACGACTATACGGATTCCTCGTGTCAGTTGCGTCAATGGACTCGCTCACCGACCACCTGGCGGACCTCGTCGCTGACGTCGACGCCGCGCTGCTGTTCTCTCCGACGAGCTCCTTCTACGAGCGGTTCGCGAACGGCGGGAGCGAGGTCGTCGTCGTCGCGCCCGACAACGACGTCGACGCCGAGACGTTCGTCGATCTCCCGCTCCCCTTCGATAACGTGAAAGACCGGATCCGGTTCGGCATCGAGGGCGCGATGGACGCGGACCTCGTCTCCGAGGGCGACGAGGTCGCGTGCGTCGCCTCCGTCTTCGAGGGCGGCTCGGACGCGGTCGTCCGGGTCACCGTCGACGAGAGTATCCACACCGGCATCTTCGACCTGTTCGCCAACTCCCGCGCCGAGCCGAGCGTGATCCGCGACGTGTTCGAGGTCGCGATCGAACTCGGTCAGAAGGGACAAAAGGGGAAGCCGGTGGGCGCGCTGTTCGTCGTCGGCGACGCGGGGAAGGTGATGAACAAGTCGCGGCCGCTGTCGTACAACCCATTCGAGAAGAGCCACGTCCACGTCGGCGACCCCATCGTGAACGTCATGCTCAAGGAGTTCTCGCGGCTGGACGGCGCGTTCGTCGTCTCCGACTCCGGGAAGATCGTCTCGGCGTACCGTTACCTCGAACCCGCCGCCGAGGGGGTCGACATCCCGAAGGGCCTCGGCGCGCGCCACATGTCCGGGGCCGCGATCACCCGCGACACCAACTCGACCGCGATCGTCCTCTCCGAGTCGGACGGGCTCGTCCGGGCGTTCAAGGCGGGCGAACTCGTCTTGGAGATCGATCCGGAGGAGTACTGACTCATGTCCGCGGTCCAGATCACCGTCCCAGAGTTCCTCCTGAACGTGCGGTACCGGATCTGGCTGGCGCTGGCGGTGCTCCTCTTCGGTCTCGCGCTGGCGTACCTCACCGGCGTGATCAACCGCCGGCTGCTCCGCCGGGCGGGCGTCCCCGAGGTGATCGAGGGGACCACCTTCGAGCGGACGGCCCGCGAGTTCGACACCTCGACGGTGCGGATCTTGGCGCAGCTGTCGAGCTACTTCATCGTCGCCGTCGCGGTCATCGTCGCCCTCACGGTCGCAGACGTGAACTACCTCGAACAGTTCTGGTCCGGCGTCGCCGCCTTCCTCCCGCGGCTGTTCGTCGCCGCCGTCGTCGTCATCGTCGGCGTCGTCGTCGGCGACAAGGTGGAGCTGCTCGTCGCCGAGCGCCTCCGGGGTATCAAGCTCCCCGAACTCGGCGTGCTCCCGACGGTCGTGAACTACAGCGTCGTCTACGTCGCCGCGCTCATCGCCCTCGGACAGGTGGGCGTTCAGACGCTCGCGCTCATCGTGCTGCTCGCGGCGTACGCGTTTGCGGTGGTGCTGTTCGCCGCGCTCGCGACGAAAGACCTCGTCGCGTCGGCCGCCGCCGGCGTCTTTCTCCTGCTCCGACAGCCGTACAGCATCGGCGACGAGGTCCGCGTCGCCGGCGAGCGCGGCGTCGTTCAGGAGGTCGACCTCTTCGTCACCCACATCGAGACCGACGGCGAAGAGCACGTCCTCCCGAACCACGTCGTGTTCCGCGAGGGGATCGTGCTGATCCGGGAGTAACCCCCGATCCGACCACGTTGCGGCCGACGCCGACTCCGTTACCGATTCTCACGCTGTGAAAGTCGTTGTCACCCTATAACACGACCCGACGCCAACATTGATACATGACCTCCGATACCGCGAGCGCCGCTTGCGACGGCTGGGACGGGAGCGAGTGCGAGGGGACGCCGCACTGCCCGCCGCGGTGTCCGCGCTTCGTCGACAAGGAGGGCGCGCGCTGGACGATCCGGCCCGCGACCGACGCGGACGAGCCGTTCCTCGCAGAGATGTACGAGCGGTTCGGCCGCCCCCACCGCGCGCAGGGGCTCCCGCCGGTGAGCCGGCGCCGGCGCGTCGACTGGATCCGATCCATGCTGTCGGAGGGGAACAACGTCGTCGCCGAGCGGGACGGCGAACTGTTCGGCCACGCGATGTACACCCCGACCGACGCCGACACCCCCAAACTCGCCGTCTTCGTCCACCCGGACGCGCAGGACCGCGGCGTCGGGACGGAGCTGTGCCGTCACGTGATCGCCAACGCCGCGGCCGCCGGCCGCGACGGGATCGAACTCCACGTCGAGACCGGGAACCGCCCCGCGCGGAGCGTCTACCGGACGGTCGGCTTCGAAGTCGTCGAGCGGCGCGGCGACCTCCGGATGCGGGTCGACCTCGACCAGCCGATCGCGACCGAGGTCCGCTGGCCGCCGCTCGCCCGCGAGGGCCCCGCGGAGCCGGCGGTCGACCTCTCACCGACCGACGGCGGGCCTGAGCGATCGCCCGCGGACGACTGAGCGGCACGGCGCTCCCGCGGGCGACTGGTCGCCACAGCGTTCCCGCAACCGCCCGGTCGACGCCGCACTCTCCTCGGTGCCACCGCAACCGTTAGGCCCCGCCGACCCGAGGGTATCGTAACCGTGGACGACGCCATCGAGTGGCTGCGAGACCGCCCCTTCTACGAGGGACAGATCGCCGACCAACGGCGGCTCCCGGCGCGCGAGCCGGAGTTCGCCGATGTCGACCTCGAACCGCGGCTCGCCGACGCGCTCGCGGACCGCGGCATCGAGCGGCTCTACAGGCATCAGGCCGACGCCATCGGCGCGGTCCGTGACGGCGACGATGTCGTGCTCGCGACCGAGACGGCCAGCGGCAAGTCGCTCGCGTACACCGTCCCGGCGTTCGAGGCCGCGATGGACCACGGCGGGCGCACGCTGTACATCGGCCCGCAGAACGCGCTGATAGCCGACCAGGAGGAGTCGCTGTCCGAGCTCGCGGCCGACCTCGGCTTCGGCAGCCGCGTGTCGGTCGACTCGTACACCGGGCGGCTCTCGCGGGCGGAGAAGCGCGACGTGCGCGACCGCCGCCCAACCGTCCTCCTCTCGAACCCGGACATGCTCCACTACGCGCTGCTCCCGTACGCGGGGCGCCTGTGGGACTGGTTCTTCTCCTCGCTGGAGCACGTCGTAATCGACGAGGTCCACAGCTACCGCGGCGTGTTCGGCTCGCAGGTCGCGCTGACCCTCCGCCGGCTCGCGCGAACCTGCGAGCGATTCGGCTCCGCGCCGCAGTTCGTCTGCTGCTCGGCGACGATCAACAACCCCGTCGACCACGTCGCGACCGTTACCGGCCGCGACCCCGACGGGATCGCCCTCGTCGACGAGGACACCTCGGGGCGCGGGCCGCGCGACTGGGTGCTGTGGAACCCGCCCGAGTACGACGACGACTGGCAGGAGCGCGGCAGCGGCCGCCGGAAGTCGAGCCACACGGAGAGCAAGCGCCTCTTCGTCGACCTCGTCACGGCGGGCCAGCAGACGCTCGCGTTCACCCGCGCCCGCCAGACCGCCGAGCAGTACGCGACCGACAGCGCGAGCGACCTCCGCGAGCGGGGGGAGCGCGACCTCGCAGGGAAGGTCGGCGCGTACCAGGCGGCGCTCACCGACGACCGACGCCGCGAGATCGAGGCCGACCTCCACGCGGGCGACCTCCGCGGCGTCTGGTCGACGAGCGCCCTCGAACTCGGCGTCGACGTGGGCGGGCTCGACGCCGTGGTGCTGGACGGCTACCCCGGCACGCGGATGTCCGCGCACCAGCGTGCGGGGCGGGCCGGTCGCGGCGACGACCCGGCCACGGTCGTCATGGTCGGGGGCGAGGACCAGCTCGACCAGTACCTGATGCGCAACCCGAGCGACTTCTTCGACGCGCCGCCGGAGGACGCGATCTGCGACCCGGAGAACGGGCAGCTCATGCCCGGCCACGTCGCCTGCGCGGCCGACGAGAACTGGCTCTCTCCAGACGACGAGCGCTTCTTCGGCGACACGTTCCCGGGCGTCGTCGCCGGCCTGACCGAGGCGGGCGCCCTCGAACGGCGCGAGGCCGCGAAGGGCACGCGCTGGGTCCACGCCGGCGACGGAAGCCCCCAGCAGTCCGTGAACCTCCGCACGGCCGAGGAGCGCGAGATATCGCTGATCGAGCGGTCGAGCGGCGAGACGGTCGCGACGCTCGCCTTCGCGGACGCGCTCCGCGACGCCCACCCGGGCGCGATCTACCACCAGCAGGGCCGCACCTACGAGGTGGTCGAGTTGGACCTCGACCGCGACGTGGCCGAGCTCCAGCAGTCGTGGGCGGACTACTACACGCAGGTGCGCTCCGACAAGGACATCGTCGTGAACGAGGACCTCGACGAGCGGGCGCTCTCGGCGCGCCCCGACGTGCCCGTCCGGTTCGCGGACGTCACGGTGACCGAGCAGATCACGGGGTTCGTGCGGAAAGACGCGGCGACCGGGGAGTCGCTCGGCGAGTCGACGCTCGACCTCCCGGAGACGACGCTACGGACGAAGTCGTTGTACTTCCCCGTGCCCGCGGACGTCGAGCGCGAGATGCGGCGACTCGGCGACGCGCTCGACGATGGGGACGCCGGAGATCCCGAGGTCAGCGCCGACGGAGGTGCGCCCGATTCGGGCGTCGATGTCGACGGCGAGCCGATCCCGGGCGGCGAGTACGCGTTCAACGGCGGGATCCACGCCGCCGAACACGGGATCATCTCGCTGTTCCCTTTCCACCTGCTGTGCGACCGGGCCGACGTGGGAGGGATCTCGACGCCCCACCACCCGCACACTGAGGGACCGGCGGTGTTCGTCTACGACGGCTACCCCGGCGGCGTCGGACTCACGCGCCGCGGCCACCGGCGGATCGAGGAGCTGATGACCCGCACCGCGCGGCTGATCGACACCTGCGGCTGCGAGGGTGGCTGCCCCGCCTGCGTCCAGTCGCCCCACTGCGGGAACGGGAACGACCCGCTGGCGAAAGCGCCGGCCGTGCGACTGCTCGAATCGCTCACGGGGGCCGACGCGGACGCCCGATAGGACCTGCTCGGAGCCAGTCAAGCCTCCGCCGGTCCCGGTGGTTTCACGGTGGACGCGTCCGTGCGGATCCCATGGAGCTGTTCTGGCACCGACGGGACCTCAGAGTCGCGGACAACGTCGGCTTAGCGGCCGCTGCGGGGGCCGGCGACGGAGACACGAGCGAAGACGCCGACCAGGGGCCCGCCGCGCCCGTCTTCGTCTTCGACCCCGACGTGCTCGACCACGCGAGCGACGTGCGGGTCCGCCGCCTGCTCGACGGGCTCGCGGCGCTCCGCGAGGCGTACCGCGAGCGCGGGAGCGACCTGATCGTCGCGCACGGGGACCCTGAAGCGCTGCTCCCGCGCCTCGCCGAGGCGCTCGGCGCCGAGCGCGTCGTCTGGAACCGCGACTACTCGGGGCTCGCCCGCGAGCGCGACGCCGGGGTTCGACGCGCGCTCGACGCGGCCGGCGTCGCGCGAGAGGCCCACCACGACGCGGTCCTCCACGACCCCGACGCGATCCGGACGAACGCCGGGGACCCGTACTCCGTGTACAGCTACTACTGGAAGAAGTGGACCGACCGCGCGAAGGACGACCCCCTTTCCGCGCCGACCGGCGCTGCGCTCGCCGCCGCCGACCGACTGACGGACGCGGTCGACGCTATCGACGGGACCGACGCGGGCGACGCGACGGTGGCCGACGCCGGCGTCGACGCGCTCCCCGTCGCCACGGTGGGCGACCTCCCGACGCCCGCCGACCTCGGCTTCGCCGAGCCGGACGCCGATGTCGGGCCGGCGGGGACCGCTGCCGCGCGCGAGCGCCTCTCCGACTTCCTCGACGAGGCGGTGTTCGCCTACGAGGCCGAGCGCGACTACCCCGCCGAGGACGCGACCTCGCGGCTGTCGACCTTCCTCAAGTACGGGGAGATCGGCGTCCGCGAGGCGTACGCGGCGACCGAGGAGGCGATGGCCGAGGCGGCGTCGGACGCGCGGCCCGACGACGCCCCCGAGCAGGTCGAGGAGTTCCAACAGCAGCTGGCGTGGCGGGAGTTCTACACGCAGGTCCTCTTCCACAACCCCGAGGTGGTGACGGCGAACTACAAGGAGTACGAGGAGGGGATCGACTGGCGCGACGACCCCGACGAGATCGCGGCGTGGAAGCGCGGCGAGACGGGATATCCCATCGTCGACGCCGGGATGCGCCAGCTGCGCGAGGAGGCGTTCATGCACAACCGCGTGCGGATGATCGTCGCCTCCTTCCTCACGAAGGACCTGCTCGCGGACTGGCGGCACGGCTACGACCACTTCCGCGAGCGGCTGGCCGACCACGACACCGCGAACGACAACGGCGGCTGGCAGTGGGCAGCCTCGACGGGGACCGACGCGCAGCCGTACTTCCGCATCTTCAACCCCATGACGCAGGGCGAGCGATACGACCCCGACGCGGAGTACATCACGGCGTACGTCCCCGAACTGCGCGGCGTCGAGCCCGACCTCATCCACGAGTGGCACGAGCTGTCGCCGACACAGCGCGCGAACGCGGCCCCGGCGTATCCCGCGCCGATCGTCGACCACTCGGAGCGCCGCGAGGAGGCGCTCGCGATGTACAAGCGGGCGCGCGGCGAGGACCCGGAGGAGGACTGACTCCCGCCGTCCGAGAGCGTGCCAACAGTTAACAAAGGCGGACAACCGTTAGGTGAAACGGGCGCGACCCGGCCGTATGGTCGACGTCGTCCTCACGAAACAGCGGATCGAGTCCGGAGCGACCGAGCGGCTCGAAGCGTGGGCGCGAGAGATTCGGGATCGAGAGTCCGAGGCGGTTGAAACCCTGCGCAACGAAGGGATGTACTCCGAGACCGCGTTCGTCGAGCACGCCGACGACGGGGACTACCTCGTTTACTATATGAAAGCCGAGGACATCGACGCGGTCTACGAGGCGTACGAGGAGTCGTCCCACGACATCGACGAGGAGCACGAGCGCGTGCTGAGCGAGGTCCTCGAAACCGGCGAGAACGTCGGCGAGTACGACCTCCTCTATCACCTCGAAAACCCCGACCGCTAACGCCCGGGAACCGGTTCCGCCGCGCGGTCACTCGGTCGTCGCCTCAGAGACCGCGCTCACCAGCTCGTTCACCGGGAAGGACTCGTCGTAGTCGAACGACGCGAACACCGCGTCGTATCGGTTCGACGGGAAGAGGAACACCACCAGGTCGTCGAAGAACAGCGTCTGCGCAGCGTACCGACTCTTCCCCACGAGGCGCTTGAAGTCGTCGCCCGTGATCTGGTTCGACATCACCAGCTGGTACGCCTCGTCGAGGTCGGCGTCCGAGTAGCGGTCCTCCACGTCCTCGCGGACGTGTTCGACCTCGAACGACACGCTCCGGAGATCGGCGACGACCCGGGGCGCGGGCCCGTCGAACGCGAGGATCGCGTCGGCGATCGGTGACATGTCACTTTCATTCATTCCGCGGGCTCATAAATCACCGCGACAGACTCCGCCAGCGCCGGTTCTGCCCCGCCCGTCCCGCCCCTCAGAACAGCGCCTCGCTCTCGTCGAGGACGCGCGCCGGACCGCCGACCTCCCAGACGTCGGTGTCGACGCCGATCTCGGCGATCCGGCCCTCGACCTCGTCGACGTGGTCCGCGAGCGTGTTCACGTACACCGAGGCCCCGGTGTCGGTCGAGAAGTAGACGGGGACGCCCGACTCGCGGAGTTCGCGCACCGCGTTGAACACGGCGATCGTCTCGGGCTGCCAGTACACCCATCCCGCGGGGCCGGTCATCGTCGTGGCCGTCAGGGACAGCGAGTCGTGCTCCGCCGTCTCGAAGATCCGGTCGAAGTCGCCCGTGCGGAGCGCGTCGGTCATCTCGACTAGCTGGTCTTGGACGTGCGCGGTCCGCGCCTGCATCATGTGGCTTGCGGCGGCCTCGCGGTGGGCCTCCTCCGTCTCCTTGTACGCGGGGACGTGTGCGGCGACGATTCGGAGGTCCTCCTCGGGGTCGAAGCCGTCCTCGCTCACCCCCACGTCGAGCCGGGAGGAGCGACAGTCCTCGTCGTTGAGCCCGGCGTCGAGCCGCGAGTACGCGCCCGTCACCGAGCGGGCGGCAGAGGAGGAGCCGCGGCGGGCGACCGTTGAGACCTCCGGGAGAGACATGTCGAGGCCCGCGGCCTCCACGAGGGCGAGTGCGGCGGCCGCGAAGCCCGACGAGGAGGAGCCGAACCCGATGTTCGACGGGAAGGAGTTCTCGCTCTCCAGTCGGACGGCGGCGTCGACGCCGGCCAGGTCGCGGACGTGGTCGACGACCATGTCGATGCGCTCGGCCGCGCGGCCGTCGACCGCCTCGCCGCCGATGACGTACGCGTCCTCGCTCGCGTCCGGCTGCCACTCGACGGTGGTCGTCGTGGCGGTCGGCGCGGTACAGAGACTGATGCTGTCGTGGTACGGGAGCCGCAGTTCCTCGTCGCGCATCCCGTGATACTTGACGAGCCCCTGAATCGGGTGGGCTCGCGCGGTGGCCTTGCCGGTCATGTCTCGGGAAGCGTCCGGCGGGGGATTAGTCGTTGCGATAGGTGGGAGGCGGTGCGCGACCGTTGTCGGAACAAGATATTACTGAGATGCGACGCAGGGCCCGACATGGTCCGCTGCGACGCGCTCCTCCGCCGGCCGCGAGCGAAGCCGTACGCCCTCGCCGCCGTCACGGCGGGAGTGGTGTTCCTCGAAGCCGTGACTCGGTCCCGCCAGTACGCGATACGGGAGGGACAGCCGGTGACCGCCCGAACGCCGCTCGACCTCGTGGTCGACGTCGCCGGAACCTACCTCGTGGTGCCGGGGCTTCTGTTCGTCGCGTTCTACGCGCTTATCGCTCCCGGCTCGCGGATTCCACTGACCGGCCGGTCGCTACTCGCGCTCTTCGCGGGCGCGCTCATCGGCGGGCTCGCGGGACAGTACGTCGGAGTCGCTCCCCACTCGCTCAGGACCCTGCTGTGGTCGGGCACCTTCGCGGCCGACCCGCAGATCATGCGCCTGTGGGTCGACGTGTTCGGATCGATCGGTCGAGACTTCCTCGTCGCCGTCGGCGTGTTAGTCGTGGCGCGGACCGTTCGGGACAGGCGGAACGAGCGCTCGGACGCCGCCGCGTAGCGACCGAGCGCTCGCTTCCGTCCCCGCGCCGGCGACGGGATAGAGGGAACCCTTTTTGACCGGTCGGCGGGTACTCCGCGCCATGACAGAGTACACCGTCGAATTCGTCGGCACCGACGAGACGATCGAGGTGGCCGACACGGAGACGATCCTCAGCGCCTGCTTCGAGGAGGGGATCGCTCAGGAGTACTCCTGCCGCGTCGGGATGTGTCTCGCCTGCTCCGCCGAAATCGTCGAGGGCGAGGTGACACAGCCCGCGGCTCGCGGCCTCTCCGACGAGGAAGCCGAGCGGTACGCGCTCACCTGTATGGCCCGCCCGCAGTCCGATCTGAAGCTCGACCGCGGGAAGTACCCGCCGAGCATCGAGGACGACGCGGCGACCGCGGCGGGCGACGGCGCGGCCGCGGACGACGACTGAACTACCTCATCATCTCCGGTCCTACTCGGCACGCTCGAACCGGTGTCTGACCACGTCGGCGTCGTCGTCCCACTCGAAGTTGCCGCCGTGGGCGCGGACCATTCGCTCCTTGTACGCCGACAGCGACGGCGACCCCTCGCGCTTCGCGTCCTCGTCGGTCATGTCGCCGAGCGTGCGCTCGGTCACCTCGACCAGTTCGAAGGCGACGCCGTCGATCTCGAAGGTGTCGCCCTCTTCGCCGTATCGGTTCCCGCGGTGGAGCTGCGTCACCTCGCCGTCGAGGGCCGCCTGCTTCACGCGGTCGTTCGGGAGCAGGTCGGCCGGGTCGTTGTCTGCCATGCGATCCGCTTCGGTCCGCGGCGGCTTATGTACGGCGGCGAGGGGCCGGCACGGCGGCGAGTCTTCGACTCTGTCGCGCCGATCCCGGACCGGTTCGGGGCGCGTTGCGGATATCGAAACGGCGACCCGAGCGGGTACGCACGTCCGTGAACACCCGCGCTGCGCCCCGAGCCGAGGGATTCAAGATACTGCCGACACCCATCTCTGACGATGCGACAGGACCACCTCATCACCGCGACCCAGCTCTCGCGGGATGACATCGAGGCCGTACTCGACCGGGCCCGGGCGGTCGCCGACGACCCCGCCGCCTACGCGGACCGGCACGCCGGCCGCGTGCTCGCGCTCTGCTTCTTCGAGCCGAGCACGCGGACCCGGATGAGCTTCGACAGCGCGGCCAAGCGCCTCGGGATGAACACCATCGACATGGGCGACGTCGACTCCTCGTCCGTCTCGAAGGGGGAGTCGCTGTCCGACACCGTCCGCGTCATCGAGGGGTACGCGGACGCCCTCGTCCTCCGCCACCCCAGCGAGGGTGCCGCGACGCTCGCCGGGGAGCGCGTCGACGTGCCGGTCGTCAACGCGGGCGACGGCGCCGGACAACACCCCTCCCAGACGCTCCTCGACCTCCACACGATCCGCGAGGACCACGGGCTCGACGACCTCACGATCGGGGTCATGGGCGACCTGAAGTACGGCCGGACGGTCCACTCGCTGGCGGCCGCGCTGACGGAGTTCGACGCCAACCAGCACTTCATCAGCCCCGAGTCGCTGCGGCTCCCGCGCTCCGTGCGCTTCGACCTCCACGAGACGGGCGCGCAGATCCGCGAACACGACGATCTCGAACCCATCCTCGACGAGCTCGACGTGCTGTACGTCACCCGGATCCAGAAGGAACGGTTCCCGGACGAGAACGAGTACCACCGCGTCGCGGGTGAGTACCAGATCGATGCCGAGACGCTGGCGGACGCCCCCGACGACCTCACCGTGATGCATCCGCTCCCGCGCGTCGACGAGATCGCGCCCGACGTCGACGAGACCGACCACGCCCGCTACTTCGAGCAGGCGCACAACGGGATCCCGGTGCGGATGGCGCTGCTCGACACCCTGTTGGAGAACGCGAACCCCGACGGCGACGAGGGGACGGAGGTGGGTCGATGAGCGATCACGAGCTGCGCGTCTCGAAGATCCGCGACGGCACCGTTATCGACCACGTCGAGGGGGGCCAGGCGCTGAACGTCCTCGCAATCTTAGGCATCGACGGCTCCGAGGGGTTGGGCGTCTCCGTCGGGATGAACGTCCCCTCCGACCGGCTCGGCCGCAAGGACATCGTGAAGGTCGAGGACCGGGAGCTGTCGCAGTCGGAGGTCGACGTGCTCTCGCTCATCGCGCCCGAGGCGACGATCAACATCGTCCGCGACTTCGAGGTCGTCGAGAAGAACCGGGTCACCCGTCCCGACGGCGTCACCGGCGTGCTCTCCTGTCCGAACCGCAACTGTATCACCAACGCCGGCGAGCCGGTCGAGACGCGGTTCGACGTGGTCGCCGACGGCGTGCGCTGCGACTACTGCGCGACGATCCTGCGGTCCGACATCGCCGATCACATCGACGTCTGAGACGGCCGGCGCCGCGGGTCGCTCCGCTCGGGGCAGCCTGTTTTCGGTCCGTCCTACTCGGGGCGACCTGTCTTGTTCCGACCTATTCGGGGCGACCTGTTCTCGGTCCGGTAGGTTTTAGCGCCCACCGTTCCAACTGACAGGTATGAGCAAGAAAGCCAAGCTCGTCCTCGTCCTGTCGCTCGTCGCGCTCGCGTACTTCCTGTTCGCCGGCGACAAACAGCCGGTCGAAGTGGAGTAACCGCGAGACACCGCGCTCGCGCTCTCCGCTCGACGCCGCGCTCGTCACACCACTCGCCGCACGGCACGCCGAATTAGACTCCGCGTCGACTCGCCTCCCCGATCGACCACCCCGATACCGTCCGTTTTTACCGACCAGTCACGTATACAACTCCATGTACGGGGTCGTCACGCGCAACGCCGACGAGGTCGCGATGGAGCCGTTCGACCTCGGCTTCTACGAGGTGAAAGACGTCACGGGGCGGGCGGCCGAGCCCCTGCCGGACGCCGTGAACATGGTGTCGTGCTTCGGCGACAACGCGGCCGCGAGCGAGGACGACGACCTCGTCCCGGTCGACGAGCGCGGCGAGCCGGCGACCCGCGACCGCGACTACTTCGACTGGGCGTACATCTGCCCGACACACCCGGAGTACCGCGAGGGACTCTTGGAGATCATCGCGGACTGCGCCGCCGAGAACGAGGACGTGCGCCTCGACGACGTGGGGTTCCCCCGCGAGGGGTTCTGTCACTGCGACCGCTGCGAGCGCCTGTTCGCCGAGAGCGACCGCGAGGAGTTCGCCGACTGGCGCGCGGACGTGATAACCGACTTCGTCGCCGAAGCGGCCGATCTGGTCCCCGGCCGGCTCCTGCTGACGCTGTACCCCGACCCGTACCCCGACCACCTCTACGAGCGGGCCGGCCTCGACATCGACCGCCTCGCCGCCCACGTCGACGAGTTCGTCGTCCCGCTGTACGACACCGAGTACGCGACGACCTACTGGCTGGAGACCATCGCGCGGGGGTTCCGCTCGATGCTCGGCGGCGACTACTCTCTCCACGGCGCGCCGCCGGAGACGCCGTTCTCGCTGGAACTGTACGCGGTCGAGGTCGACGTCGACGACCTGATCCACGCGACTGAGGTCGCCGAGACGTACGCGAAGGACGTGTTCTTCGGCTACGACGCGAACAACGCGGCCGCCGCGGTCCGTCGGAAGGACGCCGACTCGCGCGACGGCGAGGTCCACCGGCCGGAGTGACCGGGCGCGTCGGCCGTCCGCTTGCGACTCCGTGGACGAGGGTTTAAATACGCCCGCGGTCGACTGCTACTCGACCGGCCGCCGGCGTGCGACACAACCGGTCGTCTCGCGTTCGCGCGAGGCGGTCGCCTTTCAACGTCCGCGCCGTAGCGGCGGTCGTCCTACACCGATGAGCCGTCGGCTCGCCGCGCCGCCTCAGCGGTCGACTTCTCCCATGATCGTGTCGAGACTGCCGAGCGCGGCGATCAGGTCCGGTATCGACTCCCCCTCGGCCATCTCCGGCAGCGTCTGGAGGTTCGAGAACGAGGGCCCGCGGATCTTGAACCGGGCGGGCTTGTCGGTGCCGTCGGCGCGGATGTAGATACCGAGTTCGCCCTTGGCGCCCTCGACGGCCCGGTAGATCTCCGTGTCGTCGGCCGGCCGGATCGTCCGCGGGACGTTCGCCTGAACGGTCCGCTCGTCCTCGGGCCAGTCTTCGAGCAGGTCGACGCACTGCTCGATGATCTTCGCGGACTCCTCGACTTCGCCCATCCGGACGAGCAGGCGACTGTAGTTGTCGCAGCCGTCTTCGGTCACCACATCCCAGTCGAGCTCGTCGTAGTAGCCGTACGGGTCGTCGCGGCGGAGGTCGTAGTCGACCCCCGAGCCGCGGACGACGGGGCCGGTCGCGCCGTAGCTCTTCGCGACCTCCGGCGGGAGGGTTCCCGTGTCCACTGTGCGGAGCTGGAGGATCTCGTTCCGGGTCAGGAGGTCGTGGTACTCCTCGATGCGGCGCGGGAGGCCGTCGAGGTACTCGCGGACGCTCCGCAGGAACTCCTCACGGGGTTCGGGGAGGTCCCACGCGACGCCGCCGAGCCGGAAGTAGTTGAACATCAGCCGCTGGCCCGTCAGGTCTTCGACGATGTCCTGAACGCGCTCGCGCTCCTGTATGGCGTACATGAACGTCGCCGTGAAGTCGCCGATCACGTCGAGCGCGTACGCGCCCATCGCCAGCATGTGCGAGAGGATCCGGCTGAACTCCGCGGCCATGGTGCGGACGACGTGCGCGTACTCTGGCACCTCGATGTCGGCGAGGTCCTCGGCGACCCGGGCGTACGCCCACTCGTTGAGCAGCCCCGCGCCGCCCCAGTCCCAGCGGTCGGGGTACGGCATGATCTGGTGACGGTACGTCCCGGACTGCGCCATCTGCTCCTCGCAGCGGTGGATGTAGCCGATGTCGGGCTCCACGCCGACGACCGTTTCGCCGTCGAGGGTGACCTGGAGGTGTAAGACGCCGTGGGTCGCGGGGTGGTGCGGCCCGATGTTGAGCAGCATGGTGTCGCTGCCGGTCGCGGTCGACGACCCGGGTTCGATCGGCTCGTTCTCGGAGAGGGCGGCGATCTGCGGCTGATCCTTATCGTAGTCCATCGACAGGGGGTGCCCCTGCCACGTCTCGGGGAGCAGGATCCGGCGGAGGTCCGGGTGGTCGTCGTACTCGATCCCGACGAGGTCGTACGCCTCGCGCTCGTGCCAGTCCGCGGTGCGGAACACGGACGCGGCGGACTCCGAGACCGGGTCCTCCTTGTCGGTGGGAACCACGACGCTGAGCTCCCGGGTCGGGTCGTCGTAGGAGCGCAGGTGGTAGATCGACTCGTACCGGTTCTCGTACTCCTGTGCCGTGACGCAGGCGAGGTGGTCGTACCCCGCCTCGTCTCGCAGCGTGGAGAGCGCTTCCTGAACCGCGTCGGGTCGGACCCTCGCCGCGGGGGCGTTCAGGTGGCTCTCACGCCCCGTGATCAGCCCGCGGACGGACGAAAACGCGTCCGCCGTCTCCTCGTCGTCGCGCTCGCGCAGCAGCTCTGTCGACATACCGGAAGAGACGCGAGCGCACGACCCGAGGCTTCTGCCGGCTCAGTACGGATATTTATAAAACCGCCGTCGTCATTGTCCGCCGTGAAGTATCTGCGCCTCGAACTCCGGTACCCGCCGGAACTCATGCATCCGATGCACCGACTGGTCGACGAGTCGGACGCCATCGGTCGGGACGTGCTCCTTCACGGCAGCCTCTTCGACGAGACCGCCGACACCTTCCTGTTCTACGTGGAAGGGGACATCGACGTGTACGTCGACGCGCTGCGGTCAGTCGACCGCATCCGGGAGTTCGAGGTCACCCGGATCGACGGGACGGGCTACTACGTCTTCCTCACGCAACGGCGCGACGCCGTCGACGACGCGATGTTCGGGTCGCTCCGGCGGACCGGCATCGTCGTGGTCCCGCCGATCGACTTCCGTCCGAGCGGCGTCGCGAGGCTGACGATCCTCGGGGATCACGAGCCGCTCCGGGAGGGCCTCGCCGCGCTCCCGGAGCGGATCGAAAGCGAGGTCCTCCGCATCGGCGAGTACGACTGGCGCCAGCACCTCTTCGACCCGGGACTGACCGACCGGCAGTTCGACGCGGTCGCGGCCGCCGTCGAGTGCGGCTACTACGAGTCCCCGCGCGCGGCGTCCGTCTCGGATGTCGCCGAGCGGATCGGCGCCTCGCCGAGCACCGCGTCCGAACACCTCAGGAAAGCCGAATCGGCCATGATGAACGCGTTCATGCGACTGCGCGACGTGGCCTGACAGCGGGTGGCTGACGGCGTTCTCGCCCGACGATGCGCCAGGCCGACGACGCGTCCGTCCGACGACGCGTCCGTTCGACGACGCGCCCGTTCGACGATTCTCCTCAGTGAACGGTCCGGTCGTCGCTCGTGTCGATCTCTTCTCTCGGGTCCGCGTTGCCGAACTCGGGCGTCGGCCCGTCGCCAGGCTCCGCCCAGCCGACCGCGTTCCGGAGCACCCGTCGGACGTCCTCGTCGTAGTAGATCGGGTACGTCTCGTGACCGGGCCGGAAGTAGAACACCCGCCCGTTCCCGCGGCGGTAACAGCAGCCGGAGCGGAACGTCTCGCCGCCCTCGAACCAGGAGGTGAAGACGAGCGTGTCCGGCGCCGGCACGTCGAACCGCTCGCCGTACATCTCCGTCTCGTCGAGTTCGATCGCCTCGCCGATCCCGTCCGCGATCGGGTGGCTCGGCTCGATCGCCCAGAGCCGTTCGCGCTCGGCGGCCTCACGCCACTTCAGCGAGCAGCTGGTCCCCATCAGCCGCCTGAATATCTTCGAGTAGTGGGCGGAGTGGAGGACGAGGAGGCCCATCCCGTCGAGGACGCGCTCGTGGACGCGGTCGACGACCGCGTCGCGCACCTCGTCGTGAGCGGCGTGGCCCCACCAGACGAGCACGTCGGTGTCGTCCAAGACCGCCTCAGTGAGCCCGTGCTCCGGTCCCTCATCGAGGGTCGCGGTGCGGACCTCGTGGCCCCCCTCGCGGAGCGCGTCGGCGACGACGGCGTGGATGCCGTCGGGGTACACCTCGGCGACGGCGTCGCTCTCGCGCTCGTGGCGGTACTCGTTCCAGACCGTGACGCGTGCCATGCTCGGGGTCGACGCCGCACCGACTCGAGCGGTCGGCCTCGCCCTGGCGCGCGGACTCGGCGATAGGCGCCCACCTGAAAGTACTTGCTCCGCGCGCGAGACCACGGAACATGGCTGGTCCCCGACAGTTGTACCGCCGGGCCGACGACTGGGCGCGCGGCCTCTCGCGGCTGCGCTACGCCCTCTTCACCGGCGCCGTGGTGACGGCGTCGGTGCTCGCGGTCGGCGTCGCTCTCGGCGCGTCGACGACGGTTCAGGCGGTCACGATGGGCGTCGTGATGGCCGCGCTCTACTACGCCGGCGACGTGAACGCCGAAGACGGCTGAGTCCCTGTCGCGGCCCCGAACGTCGACTCAGGCCGTCGCTTCGACGTCCGCGAGCCGGTCCGCGAGGTACTCAGCGATGGAGACGGCCTCCTCCTCGACGAACCGCGCGACCTCCTCGCCCTCGGGCGACTCGACGACGACGGTGGGGATAAGCCCGATCTCGTACGCCTCGACGAGTTCGCCCTCCTTCCCGTCCGGGCCCTTCGTCACCGGGAACGACTCGATGCGGTCGTCCGGGACGCCGGCGGCGGCGAGCGCGGCACCGAACTCGGGGAGCTGTCGCTGGCAGTCGATACACCAGTCGCCGCCCCACACTTTGAACACGTAGTCGTCCGCCGCGAGCGCGTCGAGAACCGAGTCGTCGAACGCGTCCGCGTCGAGGTCGTCCGCGGGCGCGAGCGTTTCGAGAGTCATTGGGATCGATAGATCACGGAGGCACGTAAACGGCGCGTCGGTGGCAAGAGCACATTCGCTTCGGGTCCGTCGACGACACCTCGTCGAGTTCGCAGACACACCTGATTTCTGTCCTCGGCTACAGACCGACTGCTGACACCCCCGAAGCCCCAGCCGCGGGCGACATCGATTGCCGGAGTCCGCGGGGCCTTTGGGTCACGACCGCCTCGGTTCGGGTAATGGACGACGACATCCTGTCGACCCTCGGCTCGCCGCTGGTGCGGGTCGACGCGCCCGCGGGGACGACGGTCGCGGCGAAGGTCGAGTCCCGCAACCCGGGCGGCTCGGCGAAGGACCGCCCCGCGCTGTACATGGTCGAGGCCGCCGAGGAGGCGGGCGAGATCGAGCGGGGCGACCGCATCGTCGAGCCCACGTCGGGCAACACCGGCATCGGCCTCGCGATGGTCGGCGCGGCGCGCGACTACGACGTCACCCTCGTGATGCCCGAAGGGAAATCGATCGAGCGCCGCCGACTCATGCGGGCGTACGGCGCCACCGTCGAGCTCGTCGACGGCGACATCTCCGACGCGAAGGACCGCGCCGACGAGCTGGAGGCGGAGCCGAACACCGTCCAGCTCCGCCAGTTCGAGAACTCCGCCAACCCCCGCGCGCACTACGAGACGACCGGCCCGGAGATACTCGATCAGGTGGGCGACCGCACCGTCGACGCCCTGGTCGCCGGGGTCGGCACCGGCGGGACGATCACCGGGATCGGCCGCCGTCTCCGAGAGGCGTTCCCGGACGTCCGGATCGACGCCGTCGAGCCCGCGGACAACGCCGTCCTCTCGGGCGAGGAGCCGAGCGCCGACGACTTCCAGGGGATGGGGCCGGGCTTCGTCTCGCCGAACCTCGAGGTGGACCTGATCGACGAGGTCCACACGGTCGAACTCGGCGACGCCGAGACCGAGTGCCGCAGGCTCGCTCGCGAGGAGGGGATCCTCGTCGGCCAGTCGTCGGGCGCGTCGAACCTCGCGGCGAAGGTCGTCGCGGCCGAACTGCGCGAGAGCGGCGCGTTCGTCGGCGAGGAACCCCTCGTCGTCACCGTCTTCTGGGACAGCGGCGAGCGGTACTTGACGGCGGGGACCTTCGACGAGTGACCGCGCCGCGGCGGTCGACCCCGGTGTTGATTAGCGTTCGGCGCCCAGATCGGGCGTGAACACGCGCGCCGAATCGGAGACGGAGCCGCCCGACCGCGACCCGGCCGACGGCGGTCCGACGGGGGGCTCGGACCGCCGCTTCGACGGACCGTGGCTCGCCGCGATAGCGGTGACCGTCGGAGCGTGGACGGTCCTGTACGCGGTCGACTGGGCGCTGCTGACGCCTGCGACCCCGGTTGGACCGGCCGTCGCCTTCGCGCACAGCTACCTGCTCGCGCCCCTGGCGACCGCAACGATCCTGCTCGACGCGCTCTCGCTCGCCGAGCGACGCGTCGCCGACCTGGGCGTCTTCAAGTGGATCTACGCGCTGGCCGCGCTCCCCGCGCCTCCGGTCGCCGCGCTCTACTACGCGCACCGCGAATGGCTGAAGCCGGACGACACGACGCTTCTCGGGGAGCCCTGATGCCGGCGGACCGGCCACCCGAATCGACCAGCGCGGACGCGACCCCCGGCGCGGTCGCCGGCCTCGTGACGGCCCCCGAGGGCGGCGCCCCGCCGGTCCGTCGCGAGGCGGTCGAGGTCCGTCCCGACGGCGTGGAGGGGGACCGCTACCGCCGCGGCGACGGCCACTTCCAACTCGACGGCTGCGCGGTCACGCTCGTCGCCGGGGAGGCGCTGACCGCGGTCCGTGAGGCGACCGGCATCGACGTGCGCGACGGCCGTCACCGTCGCAACGTGGTCGTCGAGGGGTTCGGCGCGGAGATGGACTCGCTCCTCGGCGCGACCGTCGCGGTCGGCGACGCCCTCCTGCGACCGACCCGACGGAGACCGCCGTGTGCGCACCTCGAGGAGCTCGCCGGCGAGGACGGCCTCGCGTCGGCGCTCCGGAACCGCGGCGGCCTCTGCTGTGACGTGGTCGAACCGGGGTCCGTCGCCGTCGGCGATCCGGTGACGGTGCGGGAGGCCGACCCGCGGACCGCCGGCGCGGCGATCGCCGACCGGTTGCGGGAGCGATCGTCGAGCGGTCACGAGTAGCGACCCCGCCTCGTCGGGCATCGGACTGCCGCCGGAGATCGGCTGTGCGTGTGAATTACACCCGCGCTGCGGATTTTATACGCTCGAAGCCGGAGACGACGACATGTACCGAACCCGTCGCGCGGCGCTGGCCGGGATCGCGGCGGTCGGCGGGGCGTCCCTCACCGGCTGCCTCGGGGGCCGAGCGACGGACTCCGTCACCGGAGGCGCTGAGGACACGGGTGCCGGAGCTCCCCCGCCGACCGTCGACGCCGGCTATCACCTCGCGTACGAGGCCGACACCCTCGTCTCCGAGTCGCTCGACGGCGGCGTCGGCAAGGATGGGATCCCTTCCGTCGACGACCCCGCGTTTCGGCCGATCGCGGAGGCGGATATGGCTGGCAACGAGCCGGTGTTCGGCGTCGTCCGCGGCGGCGAGGCGAAGGCGTATCCACGTCGCATCCTCTCGCACCACGAGATCGTCAACGACGAGGTCGGCGGCGAGTCGGTCGCGATCACCTACTGCCCGCTCACCGGGACGGCACAGGGGTTCCGTCGCGGCGACACGACGTTCGGCGTGTCGGGCCGGCTCGTGAACTCGAACCTGATCATGTACGACCGCGCCACCGACAGCTGGTGGCCGCAGATGCTCGCCACCGGGGTCGACGGGTCGATGGCCGACGAGACCCTCGACGAGTTCCGCGTCGTGTGGACGACCGCCGGCGAGTGGGCGACGCGACATCCCGACGCTTCCCTCATGACCGAGGAGACCGGCTACGTCCGCCGCTACGACAGCGACCCGTACGGGAGCTACGCGCCGCTGAGCGGGTACTACGTGCGGGACGGGACCAGGTTCCCGCCGCTCGCGTCCCCCGAGGACGGCCACGCGAAGTCCGTCGTCATCGGGGCGCGGACCGCGACGGGCGCGGTCGCCTTCGACAAGACCACGCTGCTCTCGGAGCGAGTGCTGACCGGGACCGTCGGCGAGGGCGGCCCCGCCGTCATCGCCGTCGCCGACCCTGCCCTTTCGACGGGGTACGTCTACCGGAACCCCGACGAGGTCGCGGTCGAACCGGACGGCGACGAGTACCGAGTCGACGGTGAGGGCGGGTTCGAGGCCGCGGACCTGCCGCTCGAACGGCTCCTCGCGTTCGACGCGATGTGGTTCGCCTGGTACGGCTTCTACCCGGACACCGCGTTCGTCGGGGAGCACACGCGAGCGGGCTATGGAGAGTGAGACCGCCGCGCCGGCCGCGTCGCCGCGCGCGTGGCTCGCCGGGCTCGCCCGCCGGACGGTGTTCGCCGTCCGCGCCGCCCTCGGTCGGCGCGACGGCCGGGCGACCGCGGGTGCCGTCACCGGCGCCTATCTCGTTGCCTACCACCTCGGACTCGGCCACCTCGGTCTGCGCACCGGCGCGGTCGAGTCGGCCGGGACGCCGCGGTTCGACCTCGTCGTCGCCGCCGACCCGGTCGCGCTCGCGACCCGGCGCGTCGCGCCGTTCCAGTACGAGCCCGTGGCGCTGCTCTCCGCGGGACCGGTCGAGTACCTCTTCGCTCCCGTCAACGCCGCCCTCGGGCTCGCGCTCGCGGTGCTCGTCGGCGTCACGCTCGCCGTCTCGGTCGTTGCGTGGCGCGGCCCCTCGGCCTGTCGGATCGGCGCCGGCGCGGGGGCCGCCGCGGGCCTTCCGGGGATCCTCTCCGGGGTCGCCTGCTGCGGCCCCGCGTTCCTGGCGGTGATCGGCCTTCAGGCCTCGGCGGGACTGCTCGCCGCGTTCCGGTGGTTCATGCCGGCGTCCGTGGCCGGGCTCCTTCTCACGCTCCTGTGGGTCGGGAGCCGGGTCGACCCGGGGGCCGTGGGCTGACCTCGCCCGACCGGCTCACGGCCTGCTGGAACCGAAAGTGTTGACGGCCGACCGCCCCGATGAGTCGCCCGTGACTGTCGGATGAACTGGCGGTACCGCCACACGGTGTTGACGCTGTGTATGCTGGCGTTCTTCGTGACGTACTTCGCGCGGCTGGCGATCAGTCCAGTCGTCCCCCTCATCATCGACGACTTCGGTGTCTCGAACACGGCGGTCGGGGTGGCGCTCTCGGGGATGTGGTTCGCCTACGGCCTCTCGCAGTTCCCGAGCGGGATCCTCGCAGACCGGTTCGGCGAGCGTCGGGTGATCCTCGTCGCCGTCGGCGGCACGACCGCGATGAGCCTCGCGCTCGCCGTCGTACCGGTCTTCCCCGCGTTCGTGCTGGCGGCGGTGCTCCTCGGGCTCGTGGCGGGGCTCCACTACGCGGTGGCGACCACGCTGCTCTCGCGGACGTTCGATGACCTCGGCACCGCGGTCGGGATCCACTCGCTCGGCGGCCCGCTCGCCGGGCTCGTGGCGCCGGTCGCCGCGACGTGGGTCGGCGTCCGCTACGGCTGGCGGCCCGGGGTCGCGCTGGCCGCGGTCGTCGGGGTTCCCATCTTCCTCCTGTTCGCGCGGCGGGTCCGGCCGACCGAGCCGCGGCGCCCCGACCAGCCGATGGCGGAGCGGCTCCAGGTCGGCCCGCTGCTCGAACTGGTCGGGCGCCGTGAGGTGCTCGTCCCGCTCGTCGTCGCCACGCTTGGCACGTACGTCGCGCAGGGCGTCATCTCTTTCCTGCCGACGTTCCTCGTGGAGCTCCGGGGGTACGACCCCGCGTTCGCCGGCGGCGTCTTCTCGGCGTTCTTCGTCGTCCGCGCCGGCGCGCAGGTCGGGCTCGGCCGGCTCTCCGACCGGCTGGGCCGCGACACGAGCATCGCCGCGGCCCTCCTCAGCGGCGCGCTCGGCCTCGGAGGGCTGGTGGCGCTCCCCGACCTCGTCCGGCTGCCGGTCCCGGTCGGGCTGCCGGCGCTGCCGACGGTCGGCGGGCTCGGGATCGTCGTGCTGCTCGCCGGGCTCGGGTCGAGCTTCTTCTCCGCCATCGACCCGCGATTCATGGACGCCCTTGGCGACGCGGAACGAGGCGCCGGGTTCGGCCTGATACGGACCGTCTACACGGTGATCGGCTCGGCCGGCTCGGTCGGCGTCGGGCTCGTCGCGGACCTGTTCGGCTGGGGCGCGTCGTTCGCCGTCATCGCCGGCATGTCGGGGGTCGCGTTCCTCGTCATCTCCGCGAACGCGCTCGTCGGCGAGCGGCGGTGAGGGATGGCGCCTCGCCGACGTACTGCCCGTTAGCCGACGTACGGCCGCCTAACCGACGTACCGCCGCCTCGTCGTGCGCTCGCCGTCGGGGGCGTACACGGTGACGACCTCGCCCTCGTCGTCGAGCGCGGGCGCGTCGCGGCCGAGGTAGTGGTCGGTCGCCGTGTCCGCGCCGGCGCCGACGTGAACCGTCAGGGTCTCGTCGGGCCCGAGCGTCGCGTCCGGGAGGTCGTCGCGCTGGCCGTCGAGGTCGATGACGTACCCGGTCAGGTCGATCGGCTCCGCCGCGGCGTTCCGCAGGGTCACCGACTCGTCGAGCGCGTCGCCGGTCACGTCGCCGGCGTCACCGTTAGCTCCCGCATCGCCGCCGCTCCCCTGGCCCGCGTCGACGGCCTCGATCACCAGTCCGTCGGGGTTCGCCTCGGCCGCGAACGCCGTGATGTCCGCCAGCGTGTACCCGTCGGTCGCCGTCGGCTGCGGGAGGCTCGGCTCCCAGCCGTCGGGCGCGGCGTTGGGGTAGGCGGTCTCGTCAGCCTCGATCAGCCCGATCAGTGTCTCGGCGACGATCCGACTGCCGACCGCGCCGAGTCGCTCGCCGTCCTGCTGATAGTCCGCCTCGGCGAGCACGTAGTACCAGAGCGGCGAGTCGGGGTCTGCGCCGCGACCGTGCGCCCGCAGCGCCTCCATGATCGCCGATTCGTCGCCGAACGCCTCGTTGCGGATCGGATCGTACCCCATCCGCGCGGCGACGTCCTGTCCGGAGGCCAGGCCGAGCGCCTTCCCGCGCCGGAGGTTCCGGACGGCGAGCGAGGAGTCCCCGGCGATCGGGAGGTTGAACAGCGTCGGCGCGAGGAGGGGCTCGATCTTCCGCGAGGGCTGGTAGTCGCCGTCGCCGGTGTCGAGCAGCCGCGACCAGTCGACGACGAGGTCACTCGGGACCGGTCGGCCGCCGCGGAGGTTCCGCCCGTCCCCGGGGCCGGTCGGGAACAGCGGCACCTCGCCGACCTCGTCGTTGACGTCGAACGCGTGTCGGATCATGCTGTGGCCGAAGCGGTACGCGGCGCCTCCGAACTCGACCGGGATCGCCGGCGTGCGCCCCGGCGGCACGAAGTGTTGTCGGCCCCGCTCCTCGATGTCGGCCAGGACGTAGCGGTCGCAGATCCGGGGGAGGAAGTCGCGTCGCACGACCCACTGGTAGTGCCACCTGACGAGTCGCTGCGCGGCTTCGAGGACGGACTCGCCGTCCTCGACGAGCGACGATCCGGGACCGCGGAGGTGGTCGACGACGCGGTTGTGGAAGTTCACGAAGGCGAGCTCGAGCTGCGAGACGACGACGTTCTCGTCGTTCCGCGGGTCGCCGATCAGCGCGATCCCCTGCTCGTTCCGCTGGAGGTCCGTCCCCGGGAGCCCCGAGAGCCCGCCGCCGTCCTCGGCGTCCGGCGCGACCGCGTCGCCGGTGAGAAGCTTTCGCTCGTCCGTCTCGTGGTCGTAGAGGAACGGTGCCGCCTCCGCGTTCGTCCGGTACAGCGAGTCGAGGTCGAGCGCCGGCGTCCGGAAGTTCCGCAGCGCGGCCGGGTCGTTGCGCCGGTCGATGTCGGAGGTCGGGTCGAACGTGAGGTCGTGGTCGACGAACTGACCGAAGATGCCGTAGCCGGCCGGCGTCTCGGCGTCCCCGACCGGGTCGTCGGGCGACTCCATCATCGGCGCCCCCGCCTCGCCGTCGGCGCTGCCGAGCGTCCGGAGTAACTCCTCGTCGCGGTCGTACGGGTCCAGCTCGGGGAACTGCGTGTGGAACCGGTGGCTCCGGACCGGGCCCGCGGCCGTACACGCGGCCTCGTTCATCCCGCGGTGGTCGCTCCCGCCGTGGAGGGCGACGCTGCGCGCGTTCACCGAGAGGTGGAGCGCCGCCTCGCTCCCGTCCGGTCGCCGCCGCCGTCGGACCGGCTCCTCGGTCCCGCCCCGCGCGGGGTTCCGCACGGTGAACGAGACCTTGTCGAGGTCGGCGCCGCCGTCCGCTTCGAGGACGAAGTTCCCGTCGTCCTCGGTCATCCAGTGGCCGATGCGGTCGCCGTCCTCCCGTTCGCCGATGACTATCCGCCCCGCCAGCGGCCGGGAATCGCCGTCGACGACGCGACATGTTATCTTGTCGGTAGCACCCATGGGTTGATGTGACACACATAAGTATCAAAAAATTATCTAAATGAACTTTCAACTCGTTTCCCGGATTATATTGCTGGCTTCGCTCCCGTCGGTCGGGCGACGCGCGCTTGACGGGCCTCCGCACGCCAGCCGTTCGCACGCGACCCGAACATTCGAGTCCGCCCGAGACGAACTGCCGTCGTGTACGACTACCACGCCCACACGAACTACTCGGACGGGGCGTTCCTCCGGTGGATGGTCGAGGCCGCCGCGGACGCCGGGCTCGACGGGATCGGGCTCGCAGACCACTGTAACGTCTCGCCGGCGCCGAACGCGCGGGAGCACAAGCGCGCGTTCGGGTTCAACCTCGACCTGACCTACGAGCGGCGCCGCGACGCGATCGAGTCGGTCCGCGACGACGTCGACGTCGACGTGTTCGACGCGGCGGAGATGGACTACGACCCCGAACACGCGGACGCGATCGCCGAGTTCCTCGACGAGGCGGACTTCGATTACGCCGTCGGCAGCGTCCACGACCTCGACGGCGTCAACGTCCACACGCGCTCGCACTTCGCCGACAAGCCCGAGGCGGAGCGCCGCGAACTCGTCGACCGGTACTTCGAGAAGCTGGTCGCCCTGGTCGAGTCGGAGCTGTTCGCGATCGCCGCGCACCCGGACTTGGTCGAGCGCAACCCCCACCTCCGCGGGTTCGCGACCGAGGACCACTACGCCGCGGTCGCCGAGGCGTTCCGCGACTCGCGGACCGTCCCGGAGATCAACGCCGGGCGGCTGCTCGACGGCTACGGCGAGTTCCACCCGGCCCCCGCCTTCCTCGACCGCCTCGTCGACGCCGGCGTCGACGTGAGCGTCGGGACCGACAGCCACGAGCCCGACGTGATCGATCCCCGGGTACAAGAGATCGAGACGGAACTCGACCGTCGCGGGCTGGAGCCGGTCCCCCTCGACCGGATCGTCGCGGACGCCTGACGCGGTCGCTCACGCCCTCGAGAGAGCGACCTTCGAAAACGCAGCTATTTCCTCGTTTGATTTCGGCTTACGCCTCGTCAAACAGCGCAGCGCTTCGCGCTGCTGGCTCGCTCCGGCTTACGCCGGATCGAACGACGCGAATCGGAGATTCGCTCTCCTATCGAGTTCGACTTCGGCTTACGCTTCGTCGAACAACGTCTCGCCCTCGACCATGTGGTCCTCGACGGCGTCCATGTCGAGCGTGACGCCGAGGCCCGGCTCTTCCGGCACCTCGATGTACCCGTCCTCGATCACACTCTCCTCGACGAGGTCCTCCCACCAGCCGAGCTCGTAGGAGTGGTACTCGATGGCGAGCGAGTTCGGGATGGCGGCGCCGACGTGCGCCGCGGCCATCGTCGCGACCGGCGAGGCGACGTTGTGCATCGCGACCGGCACGTAGTACTGGTTCGCGATGTCGGCGATCTTGCGGGTCTCGCGCATGCCGCCGACCTTCGGCAGGTCGGGCGCGACGATGTCGA
This sequence comes from Halorubrum sp. GN12_10-3_MGM, assembly GCF_005435235.1. Classification (NCBI taxonomy): domain Archaea; kingdom Methanobacteriati; phylum Methanobacteriota; class Halobacteria; order Halobacteriales; family Haloferacaceae; genus Halorubrum; species Halorubrum sp. GN12_10-3_MGM. The sequence goes on along the minus strand of NZ_SGUB01000013.1, from coordinate 67,217 downwards.
CCGCCTGGTTCTCGATGAGCCGGCGGAGCTCGGTGACGCGGTAGCGGTTTTCGCCGACCGCGATCGGCGTGACCGTGTTCTTCGTGACCTCCTCCTGGACTTCGAGGTTCTCCGGCGGGACGGGGTCTTCGAGCCACCACACGTCGTGCTCCTCGATGGCGTCCGCGAGGCGCTTCGCGGAGCCGCCTGAGAACGTCCAGTGGCAGTCGAAGGAGACGTCCGCCTTGTCCTTCACGCGCTCGGTGACCTTCTCGACGATCTCCGCCTTGTGGCGGATCTCGCCGGGGCGGAGGTGGCGATTCGCGCGGTCCTTCTCGTGGCCCGAGGGGACGTCGAGGTCGAACTTCAGCGCGTCGTAGCCGAGTTCGTCGACGACGCGCTCGGCCTCGTCGGCGCAGGCCTCGGGGTCCGCCTCGTCCTCGGTGTGACAGTCGCAGTAGACGCGCATCTCGTCGCGGTACTTCCCCCCGAGCAGCTGGTAGGCGGGCACGTCGAGAATCTTGCCGGCGAGGTCGTGGAGCGCGACTTCGATGCCGGAGATGGCCGTGACCGTGACGCCCTCGACGGAGCCCTCGCCGGACATCTTCTGGATCAGGTGCTCGTAGAGGCGGTCGATGTCGAGCGGGTTCTCGCCGATCACGAACGGCTTCATGCGCTCGATCAGCTCCGGGACGCCGGCGCCCCAGTACGCTTCGCCGGTGCCGACCACGCCCGCGTCGGTGTAGACGCGGACGAGCGTCCACGGGAAGTTCCCGTCGACCATCGTCGTCTGGACGTCCGTGATCTCGACGTTGCGATCGCCGCCGCGCGTCCCCGTGGTCCCCATCGTCTCGGCGGAGAGCTCCCGCATCGTGTACTCCGCGTTCGGGTCGTGGAGCGACTCGTAGTTCCGGCTCATACCCCCCGATTTATTCGGAACAGGGTAAACGTTTACCATCGGGCGTGGGACGCTTGAACAGGTGGCTTTTCATCCCCGTGCGCGCAACGGGTGGGCATGGTCGAAATCACGGATTCTCTCGCGTGTCTGTACACGGGTCGGGTCGAGTCCCGCGGCGACGACTACGTCGTCACCGTCCCCGCGTCGGAGATCGAACACGGAAGCGTCAGCGTCGGCGAGACGTACCGGATCGCCGTCCTCGACCGCTCCGACGGCGAGCCGTCGGCGGCGGCCGACGACGGGGCCGCGTCGTCCGTTCCCGACGCCGACGCCGACGCCAGCGGCCCCCCGTCCGACGGGGGCGATCGACCCACCTCTCGCGGGGCCGCCGGGGCCGTCCAACCCGACCCGCCCGTCTCGGAGGGAGAGGTCCGCGAGGTGACGATCGAGACGCTGGGCGACAAGGGCGACGGGATCGCGAAGATCGAACGCGGTTACGTCGTCATCGTCCCCGACGCCGAGCCCGGCGAGGAGCCGACCGTCGAGATCACGAGCGTCCGGGAGAACGTCTCGTTCGCGAACGTCGTCGAGGAGTAGCGCCGCGCTGCGAGGTCGCGAGACCCTTCGAGGCCGCCGTCACGCGTCTCTCTCTACGCGGCCTTCCTCGGGCGGCTCGGCCCGCGAGAACAGCGCCCGGAGGTTCGACGGCGAGAAGAACGAGGACGGCTCGTCCATGTGGACGCCGATCTCGCCCGAGAGCGCCCGCAGCCCGACCCGCTGGACCGGCTCCGGCAGCGAGTAGCACCGCCGTATCGCCTTCCCGAGCCGGATCTCCGTCGACAGCTCCTCGCGCCACTGCGACTCGTAGTCGGCGAGCGTCGCCGGGTCGCGCGGGTCGATCGCCGCCGCGGCGACGTCGGCCGCGCGCATCCCGTATAAGATTCCGCCTCCGGTGAACGGCTTCGTCTGCGCGGCGGCGTCGCCGATCAGGAAGCCGCGGTCGCTCGTCGTCCGCGCCGGCGGTCCCACGGGGATCGCGCCCGAGCAGCGACGGTCCGTCGTCGCGCCGTACGCGTCCGTGAGCCGGTCGAAGCCCGCCGACACGTCCTCGCTCGGCGGCGCCGCGAGCCCGTACTCGACGCCGGCGTCGCCGCGGGGGATCCGCCACGCGAAGAACGTCGGCGCGGTGAGGTGGACGTCGACGTAGTCGCCCGCGTCCGCCGCGTCGTCGAACGCGAGGACGCCGTGGAGCAGTTCGTCCGGCTCCGGGAGGTCGAGCGCGCGGCGCACCCGCGAGGTCGGACCGTCGCACCCGGCGACCATGCGCGCCTCGAAGCGCTCGGTGGCGCCGTCCGCGAGGCTAGCCTCGACGACGACGCGGTCGCCGCGCTCGTCGACCGAGACGACGGTGTGGCCCTCCCGGAGGTCCGCGCCCGCGTCCTCGGCGAGGTCCGCCAAGGTCCGATCGAGGCCGACCCGGTCGATCACGTTCGACACGGGCTCCCGCTTGTAGAACGGATAGGGGGCCGACTCCGGCCCGCCGACGTGGAACCGCGCGCCGAACACTCGGTTCTGCCGGAGCCGGTCTACCGCCCCGTCGTCGACGTACTCCCAGAGGTCCGTCGAGACGTGGCCGGAGCAGGCCAGCGGTTCGCCGACGGTCCCCGACTCCAGCAGGAGGACCTCGCGTCCCGCCTCGGCGGCCCGGCGCGCGAACCGCGACCCGGCCGGCCCCGCTCCGACGACGACGAAGTCGTACACGCCCGTAATCACCGTCCCGAGACGGCTAAACGGTTCCGGCTCCCGACCGGTTCGCGGATCACTCGTCGCCGCCGAGCCACGCGAGCGCCGCGTCGAGGTCGGTCCGGGGCGGCGAGCAGGCGAACCCCTCGCAGACGTAGGCGGTCGGCTCGCCGTCGGTCGCGTCCCGGTCCGCCCAGATCGGCGGGGCCTCGACCATGTCAAGGCGGTCGAGCCACTCGTCAAGCCCCGCGTCCGTGGCCGGGCGCGGCGCGACGAGCGCGCCCGGCAGGTACCGCTCGCCGAGCGTCTCGCGCCACTCGTCCGGCACCTCGTCGGCGGCGACCGTCACCTCGATCCCCCCGGTCTCGACGAGGTCCGCGGCCCGGACGAGCGAGGCGTGTTCGAGCGGACCGCCGCGGATCCGGTCGGCGTGGGTCGTCACGACGCGCTCGGCGATCTCCCGGAACTCCCCGCCGGTCCGGAACCCGTCGAGGAGCGCGAGCGTCTCGGCCGCGACGCCGAGGCTCGACGGCGTCGACCGGTCGGTGAACTCCTGCGGCCGGGCGATGAGCGGGCCCGCGTCGGCGCGCTCTCCCGCCCCGCCGGTCCCGTCCCCGTCGAGGTCGCGCGTGAAGTATATCGTATCGTCGTCCGCGTCGTAGAACTCCGCGACGAGCGCGTCGGCCAGATCTAAGGCGAATCCGAGCGCCTCCGGGTCGCCGGTCGCGGCGTAGGTGTCGAGCGCGCCGCGGGCGAGGAACGCGTAGTCGTCAAGGTACCCCGGCCCGCGCACGTCGCCGTCGAGCCAGCGCCGGGCGAGCGCGCCGGTCTCGGCGTCGGGGTCGTAGAGCCGGTCGCGGCAGAAGTCGAGTGCCTCGCGGGCGCTCTCGGCGTACGGCTCGCCGAGAGTGTCCCCGGCCCGCGCGAACGCCGAGATCGCACGCCCGTTCCACGCCGCTAGCACCTTCTCGTCGCGGGCGGGCCGCGGTCGCGACTCGCGGGCGTCGAACAGCGCCGTGCGCGCCTCGGTCAGCGTCTCGCGGACCGCCTCGGGCGACTGCTCGCGGTCCGCGGCCAGCTCCGCGACCGACGCCGCGACCGTCGGGACCGTCGTGCCGCGCTCGAAGTTCCCGCCGGGCCGGATCCCGTACCGCTCCTTCGCCAGCGACGCCGCCGGCTCGTCGAGGACGGCGTCCACCTCCTCGGGCGTCCAGACGTAGAAGGCGCCCTCCACGTCCTCGCCGTCGCTCGCGCCCTCGCCGTCTCCGCGGCTCGCATCCCCGTCGTCCCGGCGGCTCGCGGGCTGTCGGCTCCGCGCGTCGAGCGTGCTGAAGAAGGCGCCGCCCTCGTGTCGCAGCTCGCGGTCGAGGAACGCTAGCGACTCGCTCGCGACGCGAGCGTACCTCGGGTCGCCGGTGAGCCGGTAGCCGTCGAGGTAGACCATCGGTAGTTCGGCGTTGTCGTACAGCATCTTCTCGAAGTGGGGGACGGTCCACTCGCGGTCGACCGCGTAGCGGTGGAACCCGCCGCCGATCTGATCGTACATCCCCCCGTCGGCCATCCCGTCGAGGGTTCCGGTCGCGGCCGACAGGAGCGCGTCGCGGCCGCGGCCGGCGTACGCCCGCATCAGGAGGTCGATCCGGCCCGGCATCGGGAACTTCGCGCCGCCGCTCCCGAAGCCGCCGTGTTCCTCGTCGTAGCCGCGCAGCGCGGCCGCCGCGGCCGTGTCGAGCAGGTCGTCGCCGGGCGGCGAGGGGCCCCCCTCCTCCGAAGCCGGCGGTTCCGGCGTCGGCACCGACTCCAGCTCGTCGCGCGCGCTCTCGGCCCACTGGTCGGCGCGCCGCTCCATCTCCTCGCGCTGCTCGGGGTCGCTCCACGAGTCGGCGATGCGCTCGCAGAGCTCGCGGAACCCGGGCTGGTTCCGCCGCGGCTCGGGCGGGAAGTACGTCCCGACGTAGAACGGCTTCCCCTCGGGCGTACACCACGCCGAGAGCGGCCACCCGCCCCCGCCGGTGACGAGCTGGGAGACGGTCATGAACGTGCTGTCGACGTCCGGGCGCTCCTCGCGGTCGACCTTGATCGGGACGAACGAGTCGTTCACGACCGCCGCGACCGACTCGTCCTCGAAGCTCTCCTCGGCCATGACGTGACACCAGTGACACGAGGAGTAGCCGATGGAAACGAACACCGGCGCGTCGTGCTCGCGGGCGCGCTCGAACGCCGCGTCGCCCCACGGCTGCCAGTTGACGGGGTTGTCGGCGTGCTGTCGGAGGTAGGGACTCGCCTCCCCGTCGAGGCGGTTCCGCTCGGTCGGCTGTGACATGGGCCCGGTTCGGCCCGGCGCGACAAAAGGCGTCCGGGGCGCGCCGAGCGCCGCCGCCCGCGACGCGGGTATCCACGAACGAGCATATATCGGGCCGCGGAGAGAGTAAGGTTTACACTACCGTGCGGTCACCCGTCGGGCATGACGGAGACCGTGCTGCTTGTGGGGGGCGGCGGCCGCGAACACGCGATCGCCCGAGCGGTGGCTGACGACTGCGCGCTGTACGCCTGCGCGAGCGTCCGGAACCCGGGGATCCGGCGCCTCGCGGACGGGTTCGAGTCGATCGACGAGACCGACGCCGAGGCCGTCGCCGAGTACGCGACCGCGGTCGGCGCGGACCTTGCGGTCATCGGCCCGGAGTCGGCGCTGGAGGCCGGCGTCGCGGACGCCCTCGACGACGCCGGCGTCTACGCGTTCGGTCCGCGGGCCGCGGAGGCCCGCCTGGAGACGGACAAGGCGTACCAGCGGGAGTTCATGGAGCGGAACGCGATCCCCGGCTGCCCGGACTACGCCGTGTTCGACGACACCGAGGCGGCCTGCCAGCACATCGACGAGTACGACGGCGACCTCGCGGTCAAGCCCGCCGGGCTTACCGGTGGCAAGGGCGTGAAAGTGATCGGCGACCAAGTGACGGCGGCGGAGGCCAAGGCGTACCTCCGCGACTCCGACTACGACCGCGTCGTCCTCGAGGAGCGGCTCGTCGGCGAGGAGTTCACGGTTCAGGCGTTCGTCGCGAACAGGGACGTGCGGACGACCCCCGCGGTCCAGGATCACAAGCGCGCCTACGAGGGCGATGAGGGACCGAACACCGGCGGGATGGGGTCGTACACCGACACCGGCCGCTCGCTCCCGTTCATGGCCGAGGGCGACTACGAGGCCGCGGTCGACGTGCTGGAGGCCGTCGTCGACGCGCTCCCCGACTACAAGGGCGTCCTCTACGGACAGTTCATGCTCACCGACGAGGGGCCGAAGGTCGTCGAATTCAACGCGCGGTTCGGCGACCCCGAGGCGATGAACACGCTGCCCGTCCTCGACACGCCGTTCGTCGACGTGCTCGCCGCCGCTCGCGACGGCGACGCGCTCCCGGAGCTCGACTTCTCCGGCGAGGCGACCGTCTGTAAGTACGCGGTCCCCGACGGCTACCCGACCGACCCTGACGCGGGCGCGGCGATCGCGGTCGACGAGGAGAGCGCGGGGGACGCGCTCCTCTACTACGCCAGCGTCGACGAGCGCGACGGCGGGCTGTACACCACCACCTCGCGGGCGTTCGCCGTCGTCGGCCGCGGTGACTCGATCGCGGCCGCCGAGGCGCAAGCGGAGGACGCCCTGGCCGCCGCGGGCGACCGCGTCCGCATCCGCCACGACATCGGGACCGCCGACCTCGTCCAGCGCCGGATCGACCACATGGACGAGCTGCGACCCTGAACCGGCCCGGCCGCTCGGTCGGCGGGTCGGCGGCCCGGAGCGACCCTTTTATCCTCCCCGTCCGAACGGCGTGACGTGACAGACGACGACCCAGACGCGACGCGCGAGGATTTGTCCCGAAGCGACCGCCTCGACAGGTTCCCGACGCCTGGCGTCCGGAACTCCCTGTGGTCGTGGCCGGACGCGAAGTCGCCGCTCGCGGTCGTCCGCAACTACGTCGTCATCGTCCTCGCGCGGATCTGCCCGAGCCTCCGGCTGAAGAACTGGCTGCTCCGGCGGATCGGCGTCGCGGTCGGGGAGGGCGTCTCGTGGGGACTGGAGTCGACACCGGACGTGTTCTGGCCGGAGCGGATCCGGGTCGACGACGACGCGATAATCGGGTACGACGCCACGCTGCTGTGTCACGAGTTCCTCCACGAGGAGTACCGGCTCGGCGACGTTGTCGTCGAGGAGCAGGCGATGATCGGCGCCGGGGCGGTCGTACTCCCCGGCGTCACGATCGGTGAGGGCGCGCGCGTCGCCGCGAACTCGCTCGTCGCGGAGGACGTGCCGCCGGGCGCGACCGTCGCGGGGGTCCCGGCCGAGGTCGTCTCGCGGTCGGACCCGGCCGCGAGCGACGACTGACCGGGGGGCTACGCGGCAGCGGTTTACACGGCGTCGTCGTCCGCGTCGCCGCCGTCGCTCGCGGTCCGTTCCTCCTCCGCGTCGGTGATGTGTGCCTCGGTGCTCACCCGTTCGAGGTCGACGCCGACCTCCTCGGCGACGGCGTCGAGGACGGCCCGCTGCTCGGCCATCTCGTTTTCGAGCGTCTTGACGCGCTCGGAGGTGTCTATCACCGTCTCCTGCGTCTCGTCGACCTCGTCGCGGAGCTCGCTGATCTTCTTGTAGGTGCGCTCCGCGCGGTCGGCGAGCGTCTGGATCTTCTTCGCGGTGTCCCCGAATCCCATACCGACGCGTCGGTCCGGCGATACGTGTGCTTTTCCGTTCGGTGCGGCCCTCCCGAACCGTCGGTTCGCCGACCGCCGCGGCCCCGACCGACGGTGGACTTTTGCCCGACTCGCCCCTGATACGGGTATGAGCGTGGACCGGATCCTCCTGACCAACGACGACGGCGTCGACGCCGCGGGACTGCGCGCGCTGTACGACGCGCTCGCCGAGGAGTACGCGGTGACCGTCGTCGCGCCCGCGGCCGACCAGTCGTCCGTCGGCCGTCTGCTCTCCGAGGACGTGGCCGTCGAGGACCACGAACTCGGATACGTCGTCGACGGCACCCCCGTCGACTGCGTCGTCGCGGGGCTCGACGAGCTCGTCCCGGAGGTCGACGCGGTCGTCGCGGGCTGTAACGAGGGCGCGAACCTCGGGGCGTACACGCTCGGGCGGTCGGGGACCGTCTCGGCGGCGGTCGAGGCGGCGTTCTTCGACGTGCCCGCGGTGGCGGCCTCGATGTACGTGCCCGGCGGCGACGATTGGTGGAAACGCGAGTTCGAGGGCGCCGACTTCGCGCACGCGGCCCGGGCGACGCGGTTCCTCGTCGACGAGGCGGTCGAGGCGGGCGTGTTCGACCGCGCGGACTACCTCAACGTCAACGCGCCGATCGCGGACGAGGACCGCGCGCCGCTCCGCGTCACGACCCCCTCGACGTGGTACGGGCTGCGCGCGGAACGGAACGGGGACGGTCGCGTCGGGTTCTCCGATCCGATCTGGGGCCTGATGAACGACGACGACGTCCCGGACCCCGTCGGCACCGACCGGCGCGCCGTCGTGGACGGCGAGGTGTCCGTCTCGCCGCTATCGGTCCCCCACGCCGCCGAGCCGGAGGCGGGCCTCGACGAGCTGGCGGAGGCCTACGAGGCGACGGTGCGGTCGTGAAAAGCGGGCCGCGCTACTCGCCGTCGCCGGTGCTGACGGTCACCTTCGCCTCGCTCAGGACGCGGTCGCCCATCTCGTAGCCGGGCTCGTACACCTCGTGGACGGTCCCCTCCGGGCGCTCGCTATCGACGCGGAGCATCACCTGATGGCGCGCGGGGTCGACCTCCTCGCCCGGCTCGGGGTCGATCGCCTCGACGCCCTCGTCGGCGAGCACGTCGTCGAACTTCTCCAGCGTCGACTCGACGCCGGGGCGGAGGTCGCTCCCCTCGTCTTGGTCGAGCGCGCGCAGCAGGTCGTTCCGGACCGGCGTGAGCCGCTCGACGAGCGCCTCCGAGGCGCGCTCCCGGATGTCCTCCTGCTTCCGCTTCGCGCGCTCCTTGTAGTTGCTGAAGTCGGCCTTCACGCGGGCGAGCTTGCTCGTCAGCTCTTCGACCTCCTCGTCGCGCTCGCGGAGCGCCTCGCGGGTCTCGGCGAGGTCCGCCTCCAGCGCCGCCACCTCGCGGGCGAGCGCCTCGTCGTGCTCGGCGACGGCCGCGGCCAGCGCCTCGCTCTCGGCGCGGGCGCCGCCGTCGTCGCCGGCGGCCGACTCCCCGCTCGCTCCGTCGGCGGTCGCCTCCGCCGTGCCGTTCGCTCTCGCCGCGTCGCCCTCGTCGTCGGCGGACTCGACATCGACGGCGTCGTCGTCGCTCATACCCGATGGAAGTCGGTCGGCGGGGATAAGCGTTCAGAACCGCGGCGAGGTCGACCCAGCGCTCCGCGATCTCGTCGGCGAGGTCGTCGACGCCGAACACCGCTCCGACGCCGCGGTCGGCGCCGACTAGGCCCCGAGCGTCACGGCGCTGACGGGGATCGCCTCCATCGCCGTCGACGACGGCAACGAGCGGTGGACCGTCGGCGGGTGGGGCGCGGCCTACGAGGACGTGGAGGCCGACCGGATCCACGTGACCGGCGCCGCGGCCCCGACCTGGGCCGAGCTAGCGGAGTGACGCGAATCTGGGCGGCGGAGTGACGCGAATCGGGGCGGCGGGGGCGACGCCGATCGAAGTGGCGACGTGACGCCGCCCGAAGCGCTCGACTCTGGCTCGCGCGACGGGCGGATTTATGCTCGTCGCCACCCACGATCGGTTCCGTATGCCACCTCGACCCTCGACGTTCTCGATCGCCGCGCGCGATCCGGAGACGGACGCGGTCGGCGTCGCGGTCCAGTCCAAGTTCGTCGGCGTCGGCGCCGTCGTCCCGTTCGTCAGCGCCGACGCGGGCGCGGTCGCCACACAGAGCTTCGCGAACGTCGCCTACGGCCCCGACGGGCTCGACCTGCTCCGCGAGGGGCACGCCCCCGCGGAGGCGATCGACCGGCTCACGGGCGCCGACGACGAGGCGCCCTCGCGGCAGGTGGGGATCGTCGGCGTCGACCCCGAGGAGCCCCCGGCGGCGTTCACGGGCGACGAGTGTCACGACCACGCGGGCGACCGACAGGGTGACCACTACACGGTTCAGGGGAACATCTTGGAGAACGCCGACACCCTCGACGCGATGGCCGCGGCGTTCGAGGAGACCGACGGGGGGCTCCCGGAACGGTTGATCGCCGCGCTCCACGCGGGCAACGAGGCCGGTGGCGACAAGCGCGGCGAGCAGTCCGCGGCGCTGTACGTCGCGAAGCCCGAGGGCGGCTACGACGGCAGGAACGACCGCTGGGTCGACGTGCGCGTCGACGACCACGAGCGGCCGATCGACGAGTTGGAGCGCGTGTTCAAGATATACGACGTGACCCTCCTCGAACGCGAGGCGCCCGACGAGACGCGGGAACTGGCCGGCGAGACGGCGGTCGCTGTCGGGTCGGCGCTCGCCGACCTCGGCTTCTACGACGGCGAGCCGACCGCGGAGTTCGGCGAGGACGCTCGCGACGCGCTGGAGTCCTTCCGCGGCATGAACAACTTCGAGAACCACTCGCTCGCGGTGTTGGAGGACGCCGTCGCACGCGGGTGGGAGGAGACGGCCCCCGGTGACGACGCCGAGTCGCGGCTCGTCGACGCTATCTGGAACGGGCTCTCGCGGCTCGACCGCGTCTGAGCGCGCTCCCCTTGCCAGAGCGCGTTCGCCCCGCCGGACGTGGTCGGTCGACTTTTGCCCCTCCGCAACCGAGCGGGACCATGCCGATCGAACCCGACAGGGTGGCCGACCTCATAGAGGCGGACCTCCCCGACGCGGTCGCCCGGGTCACCGCGCCCCGGATCCACAACGACGAGGACGAGGACGCCCACTTCGCGGCCGTCGTCGTCTCGCCGGCCTTCGAGGGCGAATCGCTCGTCGACCAGCACCAGCGCGTGTACGACGCGGTCGGCGATCACATGACGCAGTCGGTCCACGCGTTGGAAATCAAGACGTACACGCCCGAAGCGTACGTGGAGCACGGCGACGGTGCGCTCGCCGGTGACCTCCGCGATGCCGGGCTGCTCCCCGTCGACGAGGCCTGAAACTGCGCCGCGTTTTCGCCGACTTCCCGCTTCCACCCTCCACGCTGATGCGATCCGAACTCGTCCGCGCCGTCCGCGGGGTCCTCGCCGCGGTCTCGCTGCTGGCGTTCGTCGCGCTCTTTCTGGCCGTCGAGGCGCGCGTCACCTCTGCGACCGTCCTCGGCGGACTCGCCGCGGTCGCGGTCGCGGCGCTGTTCGCGGCCGCCGGCCGCTCCGGGATCCGGCGGCTGCTCGGCCGGGGGGATTCGGGTTCACGTGGAACAGCGGAACGGACCGCCGAAGGCGACGCGTGGCTCGACGAGCCGGTCGACGATACGGCGTGGACTGACCGATCCGACCGTGCTGGCGACGACCCCGAGACCGACCGGCCGCTCGCGAGGCTCGAACCCGCGCTCGACGACGCCTGGAACCGGTGGTCGGACGCCGCGCTGACGCTCGGGCTGGCCGCGCTGGGAGTCGGCGCGCTCGTGCTGCTCGCGACCTATCCGGGCGACGATCCGCCGCTCGGGCTGCTGTTGCTGGTCGCGTTCGGGATCAACGGGGCGCTCGTCACGCTCCCGTTCGTTTTTAAATAATGGAGTGCGGCGTCGGCGTTTCGGTCAGCCGTCCTCGCCGGTCTCGCTCGCAGTCGGCTCGTCGAATTCGGCCGCGGAGTCGTCGACCTCGTCGTCGTCGCCGGCACCGTCGTCATTTGCGGCGCCGGCGCCGCCCGCGACGCGGTCGGCGACCAGTTCAGCGAGCGGGTCGACCGTGACGGTCAGGCGGGCGACGAGGAACACCACTGGGACGAGCGCGACGAACAGGAAGGCGGCGTCGTACGCCCACGCGGCGCCGTTCAACACGGGGACCGCGACGCCCGCGAGCCCGCGGTACGCGACGAGCACCGCCCCGAAGACGACGAGCCAGTGGACCACGCCGCCCGCGTTCTCGGCGATCCGGTCCGGGCGAGCGTCCCCCTCCGCGTCGGCCTCGCCGAGCGCCAGGCGCGTCAGCAGCGCGAACTTCGGCGCGGCGTACAGGAGGATCCCGGCCACCGCGAGCGCGACGACGCCCGTCGCGACCGCGGCGAACGTCACCGGCGCGAACGGGACGAGCCGGTCCACCCCCGGTAGCAGCGTCACGAGCGAGAGCACGCCGACGACCGCCAGCGCGCCGATCAGCAGTCTGCTCGTCGACCGGAACGTGTCGCGGTCGAGCGCCGTTCCGATCGCTGAGTCGTTCGAGCTCATTGGCGCTCGGCCGTTGCCGCCGGACCGGCATATAACGGGAACGCCGTCGCCCCGAGTTGAACCGGTTTTAGTCGAGTTAAATTCCCGGCCGAGAGCGGCCGATACATCTCAAGTGTGGCGCCACAGGCGGTTTCGTGGCGGCGCTCGCCCCATCGGGCCAGTCGACGGAACTCTCGTAAAAGTCGTGCTTCTCGGTGGCAATTGTGTTGCTACCGTACCGCACGATTTCACGTGAGTGACGCCTTCCAGTACCTTTTACAGCGTCTCGCGGGAAGGCCGAGGCATGGGAGACGACTACCGCACGGAGGAGGACAGCCTCGGCGAGATGCAGGTGCCGGCGGACGCCTACTGGGGCGCGCAGACCCAGCGCGCCGTCGAGAACTTCCCCGTCTCGGGGATCGGGATGAGCCGGCGGTTCATCCGCGCGCTCGGCGTCGTCAAGAAGGCGGCCGCGCAGGCCAACCGCGACCTCGGGCTCGTCGAGGACGACACCGCGGAGGCGATCGTCGCCGCCGCCGACGAGGTGATCGCGGGCGAGCACGACGACCAGTTCCCGGTCGACGTGTTCCAGACCGGCTCCGGCACCTCCTCGAACATGAACGCTAACGAGGTGATCGCCAACCGCGCCGCCGAGATCGCGGGCGCGGAGATCGGCGACCGGGTCGTCCACCCCAACGACCACGTCAACTACGGCCAGTCCTCGAACGACGTGATCCCCACGGCGATGCACGTCGCCGCGCTGGAGGCCGTCGAGAAGGACCTCGTGCCCGCGCTGGAAACGCTCCACGCCGAGCTGGAGGCCAAGGAGACCGAATTCGACGGTGTCGTCAAGACGGGCCGGACGCACCTCCAGGACGCCACCCCCATCCGACTCGGCCAGGAGTTCGGCGGCTACCGGACGCAGGTCTCGAAGGGGATCGAGCGCGCCGAGGCCGTCCAGTCGAACCTCCGCGAACTCGCCCTCGGCGGCACCGCGGTCGGGACCGGGCTCAACACCCACCCCGAGTTCCCGGAGCTGGCCGCGGAGTACATCTCCGACGAGACCGGGACGGAGTTCCGCGAGGCGGAGAACCACTTCGAGGCGCAGGCCGCCCACGACGCGATGGCGGAGGGCCACGGCGCCCTCCGAACGATCGCGGGTAGCCTCAACAAGATGGCCAACGACCTGCGGCTCCTCGCCTCCGGCCCGCGCAACGGGCTCGGCGAGGTCGAGCAGCCGGAGAACCAGCCCGGCTCCTCGATCATGCCCGGGAAGATCAACCCCGTCGTCGCCGAGTCGGTCAACCAGGTCCACAAGCAGGTCGTCGGCAACGACGCCGCCGTCTCCGCGGGCGCCGCGCGCGGCGAGATCGACCTGAACCTCTACAAGCCGGTCATCGCGCACAACTTCCTCGAATCCGCGAAGCTGATCGCGAACGTCGCCGAGACGTTCGGCGAGCGCTTCGTCGGGAAGCTGGAGGCGAACGAGGAGTTCGCGCGCGAACGCGTCGAGCAGTCGATGGCGCTGGCGACCGCGCTGAACCCCGCGATCGGCTACGATAAGGCCAGCAAGGTCGCGAAGACGGCCCTGAAGGAGGGGAAGAGCGTCCGCGAGGCCGCGGTCGAGGCCGGCTACCTAACCGAGGAGGAGGCCGACGAGGTGCTCGCCCCCGAGGCGATGACCCACCGCGTCATCCTCGGCGACGAGGACTGAGCCGCCCGCTCGGCGACCTCAGTCGGCGACTTCGCAGCCCAGTGCTTCCAGCCGCCGGACGGGCGCGGCGCGGTCGTCCCGCTTGACGAACACGTGGTCGGTCGCGTACGACGAGACGACGAACACCGAGGCGTCGACCTCGGCGAGCGCCGTCGCGACCGCCGCGAGGAACCAGACCAGCTCGAAGGGGAGCTCGGGCTCGAAGGTGAGGCGCTTCCACCCGGGCTCGACCGCGTCGGTCGCGACGGCGTCCGCCTCGTCCTGGTCGACCACCACCGTCTTCTCACCGACCTCCCGGACAGTCGCGAACGCGCCGGGGTGTTCGCCGTCGGTCCGGCAGACCGCGTACGTCCCCGCCGGGACGCTGACCGTCCCGTTCCGGAGGAATTCGGCGGGATCCATGGGGGTAGCAGACGCCCGATGCCAAAGAAGGCGCGTCGAATCGGAACCATTTAAGCCGGTGTCGGTACCGATCCCACACGGATGAAACTTCACGAATATCAAGCGAAGTCTCTCTTCGCCGACGCCGGGATCCCGGTTCCGGACTCCCGGCTCGCGACGAGCGTCGACGAGGCGCTCGACGCTGTCGACGAGATCGGGTACCCGGCCGCGATCAAGGCGCAGGTCCACGTGGGAGGCCGCGGCAAGGCCGGCGGGATCAAGATCGCGACGGACCGCGAGGAGGCCGAGCAGTACGCCGACGAGATCCTCGGGATGGACCTGAAGGGATACACCGTCGATCAGGTCCTCGTCGAGGCCGGCGTCGACTTCGTCGACGAGCTGTACGTCGGCGTCACGATGGACCGCGGCGAGGGGAAGCCGGTCCTGATGGTGTCGACCGAGGGCGGCGTCAACATCGAGGAGGTCGCCGAGGAGAACCCCGACGCGATCGCGCGCGAACACGTCGACCCCGCGTTCGGCCTCCACCCGTACCAAGCCCGGAAGGTCGTCTACGAGGCCGGCGTCGACGCCGACGTGGCGCTCGACGTGGCCTCGATCCTCTCGACACTGTACGACCTCTACGAGGAGAACGACGCCTCCGAGATCGAGGTCAACCCCGTGATGATCACGGGCGACCGCGACGTGATCGCCGCGGACGCCGTGATGAACATCGACGAAGACGCGCTGTTCCGCCAGTCCGACCTGGCCGACATGGCCGAGGCGTCCTACGAGGACGACCTCGAACGCAAGGCCGGCGAGTACGGCTTCGACTACGTCCGCCTCTCCGGGAACGTCGGCATCATCGGCAACGGCGCCGGGCTCGTGATGACGACCCTCGACCTCGTCGACTACTACGGCGGCGCGCCCGCGAACTTCCTCGACATCGGCGGCGGGGCGAAGGCCGAGCGCGTCACGCAGGCGCTCGACATGGTGTTCTCCGACGACAACGTCGACGCCGTCGTCTTCAACATCTTCGGCGGGATCACCCGCGGCGACGAGGTCGCCAAGGGGATCAACGAGGCCCTAGAGCAGTTCGACGAGATCCCCAAGAAGGTGGTCGTCCGGCTCGCCGGCACGAACGCCGAGGAGGGGATGGATATTCTGAACACCGACCTCGTCGAGGTCGAGAAGACGCTGGAGGACGCGGTCCAGCGAGCGGTCGCGAACGCGGAGGAGGTGACCCAATGAGCATTTTCGTCGACGACGACACCAGAGTGGTGGTCCAGGGGATCACCGGCGGGGAGGGGAAGTTCCACGCCGGCCAGATGATCGAGTACGGCACCAACGTCGTCGCCGGCGCGGTGCCCGGCAAGGGCGGACAGGAGGTCGACGGCGTCCCCGTCTACGACACCGTCGACGAGGCCGTCGAGGCCGAGGACGCGGACGCCTCCGTCATCTTCGTGCCGCCGGCGTTCGCCGCCGACGCGATCTTCGAGTCGCTGGACACGGACCTCGACCTCGCGGTCGCGATCACCGAGGGGATCCCGACGCAGGACATGGCGAAGGTGAACAAGCGCCTGAGCGAGACCGACACCCGTCTCATCGGTCCGAACTGCCCCGGGATCATCACGCCCGGCGAGGCGAAACTGGGCATCCTCCCCGGTAACATCTTCTCCGAGGGGAACGTCGGGCTGGTCTCTCGATCCGGCACCCTCACCTACCAGGTCGTCGACAACCTCACCGAGCGCGGGCTCGGCCAGTCGACGGCGATCGGCATCGGGGGCGACCCGATCATCGGCACGTCCTTCGTCGACGCCCTCGAAGCGTTCGAGGCCGACACCGACACCGACGCGGTCGTGATGTGCGGCGAGATCGGCGGCGAGGACGAGGAGCAGGCCGCGAAGTTCATCGGCGAGCACATGGACACGCCGGTCGCCGGCTTCATCGCCGGGCGCACCGCGCCGCCGGGCAAGCGGATGGGCCACGCGGGCGCCATCGTCTCCGGCTCCGGCACCGGCACCGCGCAGTCGAAGATCGACGCGCTCAACGACGCCGGCGTCCCCGTCGGTGACACCCCCGAGGAGGTCGCCGACCACGTCGAGGACTTCCTGTAAGGGCCCCGCGGTCGGCGGGCTTTTCAATTTCGGTATCGGGAGCGAAAGCTAAAACTACCGGTAGGGAAACACACGCACATGAATTCTGAACCCGGCGACGCCTCTGCGGGGACCGGAGCGGCCGCGTCCGACGCGCCGGGATCGAACGCCGACTCGTCCCGATGTGTCCTGTTCGTCGACGACGAGCCGGGGGCGGCTGACCTCGCGGCCACGCACGTCGATCGGCTCGTGGACGGGATCGAGACGCTGACGCGGCTGTCGCCGGACGAGGGGCTGGAGGTGGTCCGCGACGGCCGCGTCGACTGCGTCGTCAGCGACTTCGACATGCCGGGATCAAACGGGCTCGAGTTCCTCGAATCGGTCCGCGATGTCGACCCCGGGCTCCCCTTCGTGCTGTTCACCGGGAAGGGGAGCGAGGAGATCGCGAGCGACGCCATCTCCGCTGGGGTGACGGACTACCTCCAGAAGGGGGCCGGTCGCGACCGCTACGAGATGCTCGCGAACAGCGTCGCGAACGCGCTCGGCCGCCGCCGGGCAGAGCGGGACCTCCGTGAGGTGAACGCGAAGGTCACGGCGATCCACGAGTTCGCGGCGGAGCTGGCATCGGTGACCGACGTTGCGACGGTGTTCGACCGGACGGTCGACGCGGCCGAGGACATCTTGGAGTTCGACCGCTGCGTCACCGCCCGCCGCCGCGGCGATAAGGTCGTCCCGGCCGTCCTCTCCGAGAGCGTCAGCGAGGAGGAGGTCCGGGCGTTCGACATCGGCGAGGGGGTCGTCGGGACCACGGTCGCGGAGCAGGAGACGATGGTGGTCGACAACCTCAGCGTCGACCCAGCGGACCCGGACGAACTGGAGGACCCCTCGTCTCCGGGTCGGTCGTCGGTCGGAGCCGACCGCCGGACCGGGTCGGAGGTGGCGGACCCGGTCGCCGACGACATCCGGTCGGCGATCAGCGTCCCTATCGGTTCCCACGGGGTGTTACAGGCCGTCTCGAACGGGTACGCCGCGTTCGACGAGCGCGACGTCGAGTTCGCGGAGCTGCTGGCGGCCCACGCGGCCAACGCCATCGAGCAGATCGAGACGGAGAACGCGCTCCGCCGGGAGCGAGATCGGCTGACGGCGCTGTTCCACGACCTCCCCCTCCCGGCGGTGCGCACCGTCGCCCTCGACGGGGGCGGCCGTCGCCTCGACGCCGCCAACGAGGCGTTCCGGGAGACGTTCGGCTACGGCGCCGACAGCGGGTACGAGGAGGTCTGCGACGAGGTCATCCCGGACAGCGCCGAGCGGTTCGAGCCGGAGGCGGTCCTCGAACGCGGCGAGCCCTCGCGGCTCGAAGTGCGCCGGCGGACCGTCGACGGGATTCGCGATTTTATCCTCCACGTCATCCCCGTCAAGCAGTCGGACGAGACGGTCCTCTACAGCGTCTACGCCGACATCGACGACCAGAAACGCATCGAGCGGACGCTTCGGCGGCTCCACGCGACGACCCGCGAGATGTTCGGCGGCGACTCGCGGGCGGAGATCGCCGAGGTGGCCACCCGCGCGGCGATCGACACCCTCGGGTTTCCGAGCAGCGGGGTCCGGCTGTACGAGCCGGAGACGAACGTCCTCCGCCCGACGGCGATAAGCGAGGAGGCCACCGCGGCGTTCGGCGACCGCCCCGCGTTCGGTCCGGGCGACGGCCGCGTCTGGGAGGCGTTCGAGTCCGGCCAGCCGATCGTGGTCGACGACCTCGACACGGTCGACACCGCGGTCGGGTACGGCGAACACCGGAGCCTCCTCGTCGTCCCGCTCGGCGAACACGGGGTGATGCCGTTGGGGTCGCGGGAGCCGGAGTTCTTCGACGCGACGGACGTCCAGTTGGCCCGCGTCCTCGCCGCGAACGTCACGGTCGCGCTCAACCACGCCGAGCGGACAGAACAGCTGCGCGAGCGGGACGCGGCGCTCCAGCGGGAGATAGACCGGCTGGAGAAGTTCGCCGGGCTGGTCTCTCACGACCTCCGGAACCCGCTCAACGTCGCGGCCGGCCGGACGGACCTGGCTCGGGCGCTGACCGACGACGCGGCGGTCCTCGATGAGCTCGATCGGGTGGAAGACGCCCACGACCGGATGACGCAGCTGATAGACGACCTCCTCGCGCTGGCGCGGCAGGGTCGGACGGTCGACGACATCGAGCCCGTCCCGCTGGACGAGGCGGCCGAACGCGCGTGGCGCACCGTCGACACGGCGGGCGCCACGCTCGACGCGTCGGCTGCGACGGACGCGGTCGACGCCGACCCGGAGCGGCTCCGGACGCTCCTCGAGAACCTGTTTACGAACAGCGTGGAACACGGTTCCACGAGCAGTCGGGCAACGCCCGACGACGGCGTCGAGCACGGCTCGGACGACGCCGACGACCTCACGGTCTCCGTCGGATCGCTCCCGGACGGCTTCTACGTCGCGGACGACGGACGCGGTTTCGACATCGACGCCGAGGCGGCGACGGAGTACGGGCGATCGAGTACCCCGGACGGGACGGGGTTCGGCCTCGCGATCGTGCGAGAGATCGCGGCCGCTCACGGCTGGGAACTGTCGGTCGACGACAGGGACGGCGCGCGGTTCGAGTTCCGCCCTGAATCATAGTATATAAAAAGACGGTTGGCGTGCGCAGGGTGCGCACAGGCGGGCCACGGTTATGCGCGATTCGCCCCTGTAAGTAATGTATGGACGACGGAACCCGCGAGCTGCTCGAACCGCTCCCGCCGAGCGCCAAACTGGTCTACTACGTGCTCGACGCGGAGGGCCGGTTCGACCAGACCGGTCTCGCCGAGGAGACCCGCCTCTCGACCCGCACCGTCCGGTTCGCGGTCGAGAAGCTCACCGAGGTCGGCCTCGTCGAGGAGGGGCTGTGCCCCCGCGACGCCCGCCGGTCCGTCTACCAAGCGGTTCCGCCGGCCGAGCGCGACCCCGTCGACGAGCCGGAGGCGACCGCCGACTCGGCCTCCGAGGCCGACGCGCCGACTGCCGCGGTCGCGGAAGACTGACGCGGAACGGGGCCGACTCGCCGGGCCGCCGACGCCCCGATCCGTCGCGCTTTTGCCCTCGGGACCGATAGTGAGGACACTCCGATGGCGACGTACCACATCGAAACGTACGGCTGTAGCTCGAACCGGGGAGAGAGCCGGGAGATCGAGCGCGCCCTCCGCGACGGGGGGCACCGCCCGGCCGACGGCCCGGACGACGCGGACGTCGCCATCCTCAACACCTGTACCGTCGTCGAGAAGACGGAGCGGAACATGCTCCGCCGCGCCGAGGAGCTGTCGGAGACGACGGCCGAACTCGTCGTTACTGGCTGTATGGCGCTGGCACAGGGCGAGATGTTCGCCGAAGCCGACGTCGACGCCGAGATCCTCCACTGGGACGAGGTCCCCTCGTACGTGCTCAACGGCGAGTGCCCGACGGTCACGCCCGACGCCGAACCGGTCCTCGACGGCGTCGTCGGTCTCCTCCCGATCGCGCGCGGCTGTATGAGCAACTGCTCGTACTGTATCACCAAGTTCGCCACCGGCCGGGTCGACTCCCCGTCGGTCGAGGAGAACGTCGAGAAGGCCCGGGCCTTGATCCACGCCGGCGCGAAGGAAATCCGCGTCACCGGGCAGGACACGGGCGTCTACGGCTGGGACGACGGCGACCGGAAGCTTCCCGAGCTGCTCGACCGCATCTGCGACATCGACGGCGACTTCCGGGTGCGGCTGGGGATGGCGAACCCCGGCGGCATCCACGGCATCCACGAGGAGCTGGCCGACGTGTTCGCCGAGAACGAGGAGCTGTACGACTTCATCCACGCGCCGGTCCAGTCCGGTTCCGACGACGTGCTCGAAGACATGCGCCGCCAGCACCGCGTCGAGAAGTTCCGCGAGGTCGTCGACACCTTCGACGACCGGCTCGACCACTGGACGCTGTCGACCGACTTCATCGTCGGGTTCCCCACAGAGAGCGAGGCCGACCACGAGCGCTCGATGGACCTGCTCGCCGAGGTCCGGCCCGAAAAGATCAACGTCACCCGCTTCTCGAAGCGCCCCGGCACCGACGCGGCCGACATGAAGGGGCTCGGCGGGACCGTCAAGAAGGAGCGGTCGAAGGCGATGTCCGAGCTGAAGATGGAGGTTGTCGGCGAGGCGTACGAGTCGATGGTCGGCGGGACGTTCGAGGTGCTCGTCGTCGAGGAGGGGACGGGCGACTCGGTCAAGTGCCGCGACGGCGCCTACCGACAGATCATCGTCCAGAACGCGACCGATCGCGGCGTCGAGGTCGGCGACTTCCTCACCGTCGAGGTGACCGGCCACAACACGGTGTACGCGTTCGGCGACCCCGTGACGGAGTCGACACCGGCCGACGGCGACTCGGTCGAGCGCGACGAACAGCCGGAGTCCACGCCGTCGTCGGCCTAACGCCACGCGAACGGCGCGCTTCTCCCACGCCTAACGAACTGACCGCGACCTCGGTGTCCAGCGAACGGCTCGCGCCGCCACGCGGTCGACGCGGCGCCCGAACCGACCGAGATCGCTCCCGCACGGGTCGCACGGCCGCTACTCCGAGGCTTCCGACCTCACTCTCACCGCCGATCCTCTCCGGAGTCGACGCCGGCCGAGCCGTCCGAATCCGGCCGATCGGGGAGGCGGATCCGGACCGCCGTTCCCCCCGGCTCGTTCTCCGCGAACTCGACCGTTCCGCCCGCCCGGTTCACGGCCCAGTAGATCAGCCACAGCCCGACGCCTTCGGTGTGTTCGAGCGGGGTCTCCTCGGATTTTCGGAGCGTCCGCCGCTCGATCCGCGGGATGCCGCATCCGTCGTCCGCGACGACGAGGTGTACCGCATCGTCGCGCCACACGCGCACCGTCACGGTCACGTCGTCGTTATGTTCGACGGCGTTCCGCAGCGCCTCTTCGAACGCGACCCGGACGGACGGATGCGTCCGGACGACGCAGCGCTCCGGCAGCTCCGTGCGGATCGTCGCGTCGGGCGCTTCGGCGGTCAACTGCGCCACCTCCTCCTCGACGACGGTGACCAGGTCCACCGAGCAGCGCGCGTCGGTCTGCCAGATCGACACGAGCCGTCGCGTCCGCTCGCTCGTGTCGAGGAGCGACTCCAAGTGGTCGCGGATCGTCGCCACCTGCGCTCGGGTCTCCGGGCTGTCGTCCGCCGCCTCGATCTCGGTGAGGTACCCGAGCGCCACCGAGAGCTCGTTCCGGATGTTGTGGCGCAACACCCGGTCGTTGATCGAGAGCAGCGTCGCGAGCTCCTGCGCCTCGGTGAGCTGTTCGTCCGCCTTCACCGCGTAGAGGCTCCCGCGAGACCCGACCGCCGCGCCGAGGCTGGCGGCGAACGAGAGCAGAAAGGGGAGCTTGAACGCGTGGTGTCCGATCAGCCAAATGAGCCAGACGACGGCGGCGAGCCCGGTGAACCCGAGCGCGGTCCCCGCGCCGATCCGGACCGCTCGCCACTGGCCGGAGCGAGAGATCCCCCAGCGCGGGAGGTCGCGAACGGTGTAGAAGGCGACGCCCGAGAGGCCGAGTATCAGCACCGATTCGAGTGCGATCCCCACGGTCGGGCCCGCGTGAGTCAGGTGGAGCACACCGAGGCCGAAACAACACCCCCCCAGAGCGGCGAAGCCGTATCGGGGCGGTACGTGGGGACCCATCGCCGAATTTACTCTCTCGCGACGGATATCGGTTTCTAGTTCTGCCCGGTTCCGGCCGCTCTACTCCTCGTAGATGACCTCGACCTCGTCGGCGAATCGGTCTAAGATGTTCCGTCGCTTCTTCTTCATCGTCGGCGTGAGCAGGTCGTTCTCCTCGGTGAACTCCTCCTCGACGAGCCGGAACTGCTTGATCTTCTCGTACGACTCGAACTCCTCGTTCACGCGGTCGACTTCCTCCTGAATCCGCTCGCGGACGCGGTCGTCGCGGCAGACCGCGGCGCGCTCCGCGGGCAAGTCGATCCCGTTGGCCTCGGCCCACGCCTCGACCCTCTCGAAGTTCGGCACGATGAGCGCCGAGACGAACTTCCGGCCGTCGCCGAGGACGACGCACTGCTCGACGAACTCGTTGGCGGCGAACCGGTCCTCGATCGGTCCGGGGGCGACGTTCTTCCCGGTCGAGAGCACGAGCAGCTGCTTCGCGCGCTCGCGGAACGCGACGTAGCCGTCGGGGCGGAGCTGGACGATGTCACCGGTGCGAAACCACGGCTCCGCGGCGGCGGCCTCCGCGTCTCCGGGGCCGTCCCCGCCGACGCCGACGCGGTCGTCGGCCGGGGTCCCGGCGGTGACGGCGTCGGTCGGGAGGTCGTCCGCGTCGACGAACGCGTCTGCGGTCGCGTCCGGCCGGTTCCAGTAGCCGTCCGTCACCTGTGGCCCCCGGACGAGCAGTTCGCCGACGTCGCCGGCCAGGTCCGCGACCTCTTGTCCCACCACGGAGCCGTCGATCGCGATCTCGGTGTCGACCACCGGCGGCCCGATGGTGCCGACCTTCGGCTTCTCGGGCGGGTTGACGCAGATGACGGGCGACGTCTCCGTCAGGCCGTATCCCTCCAGTATCGGCAGGTCCATCGCGTGGTACAGCGCGCACAGCTCCGCCGACAGCGACCCGCCGCCCGAGATGAAGAAGTCGATGTTCCCGCCGATCGCCTCCCGGACCGACGAGAAGACGAGCCGATCGGCCACCGCCCGCTTGGCGTCGAGTAGCGGACCGGGGGCGTCGGCCTCGTGGTGGTCGCGGCCCACGTCGACCGCCCACTCGAAGATGCGCTCCTTCACCGGCGACTCGCTCGCCTGCTCCCGGATCGCGTCGTACAGCTTCTCGTAGACGCGCGGGACGCTGGTGGTCGTCGTCGGGCGGACGAGCCCGAAGTCCTCGCGGAGCGTGTCGGGGCTCTCCGCGTACGCGACCGTCGCGCCCGCCGCGAACATCATGTAGTGGCCGGCCATCCGCTCGAAGACGTGCGCGAGCGGGAGAAACGACAGCGTCGTCGACTCGGCGGAGATGCCGGGCACCTCCGGGTCGCGGTCGGGCCGGTCCGCGAACCGCCGGTAACACTGGGAGACGTTGTCCCGGAAGTTGCCGTGGGTGAGCCTGACCCCCTTCGGCTTCCCGGTGGTCCCGGAGGTGTAGATCAGGCTGGCGAGGTCGTCGACGCCGACCGCGTCGAGCCATCCCTCGTAGGCCGCCTCGTCGAACGCCGCGGCGCCGCGCTCGTGGACCTCGCCGAGGGTGTACACGTCGTCCACGTCAGCGTCGGCATCGTCCCCGAGGTCGTCGGTGTCGACCTCGTCGAGGGTCACGATCGCGTCGAGGTCGTGTTCGAGGTCGCCGCGCACCGCGAGGACCTCGCGGAGCATCTCGCGGTTCTCGGCCACGACCACGGTCGCCTCGGGGTCCTCCAGCAGGTAGCGCAGCTGGCTCGGGGACGACGAGGCGTACACGGTCGTCACGACGGCGCCAGCGGCCAGCGCCGCGAAGTCGGTCTGAGCCCACTCCATGCGGGTCTGCGAGTACATCGCCAGTCGCGTGTCGTCGTCGACGCCCAGCTCGCGCAGCCCGGTCGCGAGGTTCCGGACGATCCCCCGCATCTCCGCGTACGTCACGTCGGCGTACTCGCCCGCGGGGGCCTCCGGAACCACCCCGGACGCGACGAGCGACCGGTCGTGGACTCCCCCCTTGTACCGCTGTGCGATCCGGTCAGCGTGCCGCTCCGCGGTGCGTTCGAACGTCGCGGGGAGCGTCTCTCGGGCGATGGCGTCGTCCGTGAACGCTCGTTCCGCCTCCTGCCAACTCATACCCCCCCAGACCCGCCCTACCTTCATAAACAATCCGGTAGTTTGGAGTTTCCGCCGGTCCGGGGCGCCCGGGAGAGTCAGCGGCCGCGGGCGATTCGTCCCCCGACGCGGTCCTTATCGGCGCGGATCCGGTCTGCGACCTCCGCGATCTGGGCCAACACCGGGTACCGCGGCCCGTCGGTCGGGCCGTAGAGGTAGGCGTAGAACGGCCGTTCGCGGTCGGCGTCGAGCGGCGTGCGCGGCGTCAACGGGGGATCGTCTAACGAGCGCTGTCGGTCGGCGGCGAGGTCGTCGCACTCCCCTTCGAGTTCCGTCAGCCGGCTCCAGACGTCGACGGCGGCCTCGGCCTCGCAGCCGGGTCGGACCCCGTCTAAGTGACCGAGCAGCCGGCGGCCACGGCGGTCGATCGCCGACAGCGCTGACTCCCTGTCGCCGATCGCGTCGATCTCTTCGTCGATCGCGTCGGCGAGGCGTTCGCGTGCGTCGACGGCGCGGCGGCTCCGGTCGACGAGCGCCGACTGCGCGGCGCCCGAGAGCCCCCCGTCCGACGCCAGCGCGGTCACGGCGTCCGGACCGAGTTCGGCCGCCAGGCTCTCCGCGGGCGTCTCGTCGTACTCGGCCCGGTAGTGGGGGAGCGACAGCACGGTGTCGTCGTACGCGGCCATCACCCGTCTGAGGCTGACGCTGCTCCCGGGCGATCCGCCGCCGGGGCCGCGCGCCCCGTCGCCGGGAGCGCCCATTCCGCGGAGCGAGCCGGCCGGCACGCCGGACGGCGTCGAGTCCGTCGCGGCCGAGATGGTGTCGATGTCGGCCACGCGGTCGGCGAACGACTCGAACGCGTCCCGCTCGTCGAGGACGCGGCGTCGCTCGCGGTGACAGGCCGCCTCGGCGTCCCGGACGTACGCGAACGCGACCAGCGCGGCGAGACCGACGATCGCGACCGCCGTCAGCACGCCCGGATCGGTCGCGACCGCCCACAGGTCGCACCAGCCGCTCGAACACCCCGCCGCCGTCACCCCCTGATCGGGGATCTGAAACACCGTCGTCGAACCCGTACGAACGCTCATTACGCCTGTTAACACGGTACACACACAAAGCGCTTTTGTCCGCTCGACGGGGTTCGCCGGCAGCGCTCGTCTTCTCGCCTCGTCGGGCCCTCAGTCCCGGACGCCGTCGTCGGTGATCACGGTGTCGATCATCCCGATCGGGGTGGCGTCGTAGCTCGGGTTCTCGATCTCGACGTCCTCGACGGGTTCGCGCATCACCTCGACGGCGTCGCGGAACTCGTTCTCGAACCGGAACTCCTCGATCGTCTTCGCGCCCGAGCCGACCGCGGTGACTGGGACGCCGAGCTCGCGCGCCGTGACGACGAGGGGGAACGTGCCGATCCGGTTGTAGTAGGTTCCCCCGGTAATACAGGTGATACCGAGCAGGACGCGGTCG
The DNA here is from genome assembly GCF_005435235.1 of Halorubrum sp. GN12_10-3_MGM. Classification (NCBI taxonomy): domain Archaea; kingdom Methanobacteriati; phylum Methanobacteriota; class Halobacteria; order Halobacteriales; family Haloferacaceae; genus Halorubrum; species Halorubrum sp. GN12_10-3_MGM. The sequence goes on along the minus strand of NZ_SGUB01000013.1, from coordinate 41,830 downwards.
CAGTCGCGGAGCGCGTACCCCATCGCGCTGTCGACGACCATGCGGACGTCGACGCGGGACACCCCGGCGAGAATCCGCGCGGTCTTGCGGCCGAGCGTCCGCGGGCGCGCCTCGGTGACGTAGACGGTCAGGTGCGCCCCGTCGCGCGCGGCGTTCTCGATCGCCTCCAGCACCGTCGTGGAGTAGTCGTGGACGAGCAGCGTGTCGCCGTCCTCGATGTGCTCGGCCGCGTTGGCGGCCGCCTCGCCCTTCGCCGTCTCGATGTCGTCGACGACGCGGGCGATCACGTCCTCCAACAGCTGCTTCGCGCCCTCGACGCTCGTCGCCTCGCCGACGATGGATCGCTCGACCTCGCGCATCGCGTTGTGGAGCGCGGCGTGGGAGGGGTTCGACCGGCGCAGCACGCCCGCGTTGTGTTCGAGGTCGCGCTCGAACTCGTCGACGGTCACGTACTCCCGGTCTAACAGGTCCGCGAGCGACCGCGTCGCCTTCACGGCCACCGCGGACGTGCTGTGGGTCCGCATCGCCCGGATCTCGGCGACGGTCTCGTCGATCATGCCCGAAGGGTCGACCGCGCCGGTAAAAGGGGTTCCGGGGGCGAGTCGGCGGCGAGGCGCCCCGGAGTGCGCCGTCGCACTACTCGAACCCGATCCGGCCGATCGCGCGCGGCAGACAGCCCGCGTCCGGTTCGAGGTACGAGTAGTGGTCCGCCACCAGATCGCTGACGTCGATGTCGGCGTAGCCGTCCGGCGCCGTCGCGGCGCCGGACAGCCCGCCGTGGCCGACCGCCCGGGTCCGGTCGGAGGCGCGGTACACCCACCCGAGGACGCGGTCGTTCCGGCTGTAGAAGTTGTAGAGGGGCGCGTCGAGCGCCCCAATTGCCGCCCCGTACGCCCCGTCGGTCCCGACGCTGTCGTGCGGGATCGCCCCGCCGAACAGCGACACCGACGCGAGGGCGTCCGTTCGCCCCCTGTCCGCGAGCTCGCGCAGCGTCGCTCCGGTCACGCGAGCGCCGAGCGAGTGCGCGAACACGTGGGCCGGACGGCCGTCCTCGTCCGCCCACGCCGTCAGCCAGTCGGCGAGCGGGGCGGCGTTGGCGTCGGCGGTGCGCTTCGCCGGTCCCCAGTCGTCGTTCGACGACCACGAGTAGCCGATCACGGGGGGGACGCTCGCCGCCGCGTCGTCGCCGCCCGCCGAGTCCGACGCCGCCGCCAGCCCCAATCGCGCCGCGTACGCCTGATCGCGGGCCGACTCTGCGTCCGCGCCGAGGCCGTGGACGTACAGGACCACCGCGTCGCTGCCGCCGAACTCCCACGACCCCGAGCGCGTCGTCGGCTCGTCGGCGTCGAGCCGCCCTCGGGTGGAGACCATCGGCTGTGACTCTGGCGCCTCGTACCCGCCGAAGTCGCCGTCGAGCGCGTTGGCGACGTACAGTCCGCCGCCCCCGAGGAGACCGACGCCGCCCGCGACGCCGTAGAGGAGCCGGCGGCGGGTAACGGGGCCGGACGAGTCGTCCGATGCGTCCGAGCTGTCAGGAGTGGTATCGGATGAGATATCGAATCGTCGGCCCGAGCGATCAAATAGCTGACGCGGCGGCGACGGCTGTTTATAAACGGGTCCCCTACGAGGCGTATGAGCTACCCGGTCACGTACTACTGTCCCCACTGCGGGACGCTCGTCGCGCTCGAACGCGAGGGGTACCTCGCGGACAAGTCGGTGACGCCGTACCCGCTGGAGGGGTGGACGTACGTCGCGCCGACCGAGCCGTTCGACGCCGACGAGGCGACCGAAGACGGCGACACCGCCGACGCCGACGGCGTCCGGTTCGTCTGCGGCGAGAGCGACGGCGTCGAGTGGGACCCGCACGACGGCGTGCGCGGCACCGACGTCGGCGGCGACGAGCCGTACCGCGAGCCGGACGCCGAGGGCGTCGGCTGCGGCGAGGCGTTCTACCTCTCGTTCGTCCGCTACGACGAGGGGCGCGAGATCGACCCGCGGGCTGAGTCTGCCCCCGTCGAGATCAACCCCGATCCGAGACCGAGCGGGCCCCGCGGTCCGAGCGGCCCCGGCGAGGCCGGCGGCCCGAGCGACTCCGACGGCTTCTGGTGACGACTCGGAACGCTCGCTTACATCCGCCTCACGAAGCATTTCGGTCGAACGCTCCCGAAATCGCGCTCGCTCAATTCTAAATAGTCGCTGGTGGACCGGCGACGGACACCGGCAAAGCCCCACCGGAAGACGTTCCTGCTCGCTTTGCTGCGCGGGCTGCGACTTCCGTGCTCCCGCTCGCTTCGCTCGCGGGAACGCGCAGTACCGCAGCCTCACACCTCCCCAGCCGCGTCGCTCGCCGCGGGCGAGCGACTCCCTCGCGCGTGCTCCTCACGCCCTGCGGGCGTTCGGAGGCACGCGCCACCGCCTCGGTTGTTTATAAGTAACGTCCACCGGATCTCTTGCGACGCCCCGAGCCGAACAGCCAAACCCCTTAAACGGGGAGCGAGTACGCTCGTTTATGGAAAGCATCAATCGGACCGCGATCGAGCTGGTCGACGAGGCGCTCGACTTCGCCGGCGAGCTGGATGTCGTCGGCTACGAGCTGGACAACGGCGCCACCGTCGTCGACTTCGGCGTCGACGCGGCCGGCGGCGTCGAGGCGGGACTCCTGCTCGCGGAGATCCAGACCGCCGGGCTCGCGAACCTCCAGACGCGAATGGGCCGGCTCGCCGGCGCGCCGCGCCAGTACGTCGAGCTGTCGACGGACCACCCCGCGGTCGCGCTGCTCTGCTCGCAGAAGGCCGGCTGGGAGCTGACGACCGAGGGCGGCTTCGAGGGGCTGGGTTCCGGCCCCGCCCGCGCGCTCGTCGGCCGCGAGACCGAGTTCGAGCGCGTCGGCTACTACGACTCCTCCGAGTTCGCCACGCTGGCGGTCGAGTCGACGGCGCTCCCCGACGAGGAGGTCGCCGAACAGGTCGCCGAGCTGGCCGAGGTCGACACCGACGGCGTGTTCCTCCCGACGTTCGCCACCGGCTCGACCGCGGGCTCCGTCACCACCGCGGCCCGCGCCGCTGAACTCGCCGTCTTCCGCCTGTTGGAGGTCGGATACGAGCCCACGGACGTGCTCCACGCCTCCGGCTCCGCGCCGCTCGCGCCCCCGACCCGCGACGAGACCGAGGCGATGGGCCGGACCAACGACGCCTTGGCGTACGGCGGCGAGGTCCACCTCCAGGTCGCGCGCGACGACGACCGCTTCGGCGAGATCGTCTCGACCGCGGGCGAGGAGTACGGCACCCCCTTCGTTGAGGTGTTCGAGGACGCCGACTGGGACTTCTACGACGTGCCCGAGAGCGTGTTCGCCCCGGCGCGGGTCACCGTCGACGTCGTCGACGGCCCCGTCTACACCGTCGGTGAGACCGACGAGGAGCTGCTCGCCGAGTCGTTCGGCTACCGCTGACGCCGCGAGCGTCCCCGACTGATGCGACTCAAACCCGTCCCCGAACCCCCGGCCGACCTCGACGCCCTCCGCGAGTACCAGCGCGCGGTCCCGCTCGTCCCGGGTACCGCTGACGACTGCTGCGCCCGCCTCCGGCGGCGACGCGACCTCCCCGACCGTCAGACCGCGAACGACTGGCTCGCGTTCCTGCGCGCGCTCAACCTCGCCGAGGACACCTCTCGGGGGTTCGTCCGCGCCGACGCCGAGCCGACGCCGGAGCGCGTCCGCGAGGGGCTCCGAGAGGAGGTCCTGTTCGGCCCCGAGGCGCTCGCGGCGCTGCGGGAGGCCTCGACCGACGACCCGCTGACCGCCCCCGACCTCTTCGCCGCGACCCGCGACCGAGTTCCGCGGCACGACAGGGCCCGCGATCCCGACTGGGAGGCGACGTGGCGGGGCCGCGCGGCCCGGCTGCTGGGATGGCTCGCGCTCGTCGACCTCGCCGCGCCCGTCGGCGACGGCACGGAATCGCCAGAGGATGCGCCGGGCTACGTCGCCGGCGACGCGCTCTGACGCGGCGGTCGTCTCCTCCGCTCCGACCGTTCGAACTCCCGCAACAAGCCTTTTACTCGGTGCCGGAGAGGGAGTCATATGGGACGATTCGACGAGCGCACGGTCCGCTACGAGCCGACGAGCGTCAAGGACCTGCTCGTCGAGATGAAGGACACCGCGGAGCTGTTGATCGATCTGTCTTATTCGGCGGTTCTCCACGCGAGCCCGACGGTCGCGCACGAGGTCGTCGAGCTGGAACACCGGATGGACGTGCTCCAGATGCGCGCCCGGATGAGCCTGATGCTCGCCGCGCGGAACCCGAACGAGGCGGAGACGCTCGCGCCCGTGCTCGGCGTCATCGCGGCCGCCGACAAGGTCGCCGACGCCGCGGGCGACATCGCCAAGATCGTCACCGAGGAGATCGGGCTCCCCGAGGCGATGCGGGGCGCGCTCTCCGCGGGCGTGGAGACGCTCGTCCGCGGGACCGTGCGGGGCGAGTCCGCGTACGCCGGCCGGAAGCTGGACGATATCGACCTCGAATCGGAGACCGGCGTCCGCGTCATCGCGGTCCGGCGCGACGAGGACTGGATCCTCAACCCCGGACCGACCACCCGGTTAGCGCCCGGCGACGTGACTCTGCTTCGGGGGCCCGAAGCGGGCGTCGAGGACGTGTACCCCGAGCTGAGCGGCGACCCGTTCGAGCCCGAGCCCGCGCCCGAGCCGGCGATCGACGACTTGGAGCGCGCGGTCGACTCGATCGTGTTGATGAAGAACCTCTCCGAGCTCGCCGTCGACCTCGCGTACGGGTCGGTCCTCTTCGACAACGAGGAGCTGGCCGAGGAGGTGAGCAACCTCGAGATCGAGGTGGACGCGCTCCAGTCGCGGTTCGAGGCGTGGACGCTCCGCGCCGCGGCCGAGGCCGACGACCCGGTGTCGCTGCGGGGACTCATCCACCTCGGCGTCGCGACCGAGGAGATATCCGACGCCGCGCTGGCGATCACCGAGGGAGTCCTCCGTGACCTCGACGTCCACCCGGTCGTGGAGATGGCGGTCCAGGAGTCCGACGAGATAATCACCCGGACCGTCGTCGTCGAGGGGAGCGAACTCGACGGGACCGCCGTCGCCGACGGCGTGCCCGCGACCGACATCTCGACGAGCGTCCTCGCGATCCGCCGCCCGGACGAGGGGTGGCTGGTCGGCCACGACATCGACACCACGCTGCGGGGCGGCGACGTGATCATCTCGAAGGGAACCCGGACCTCAGCCGAGGAGTTCGATGCCCTCGCGGCGTGAGGCGGACGACGCAGAGCGCGGAGCGAACGCCCCCGACAGCGGAGCGAACGCCGACGCGGACAGCAGAGCGAACGCCGACGCGGACAGCGGAGATCCGGCGGGCGAAAGCGCCGACCCCGCCGCGCTCGCCCGGGCCTACTACGACGCGATCGACGCCGGCGAGTACGAGCGGCTCGCGTCGCTGCTCGACCCCGAATTCGTCCAGCGGCGCGGCGACAGGACGTTCGAGGGACGCGACCGGTTCGTCGCGTTCATGCGAGACGGGCGGCCGAACACCAACACGACCCACGCGGTCGACCGCGTCTATCCGTCGGGTCCCGGCGTCGCGGTCCGCGGCCGCCTCCGTGACGCTGACGGCGACGTGCTGTTCGCGTTCGTCGACGTGTTCGAGACCGAGGCCGGGCGGTTGACCTCGCTTGAGACGTACGGGGCCGAGTCGTCCGACGGATAGGCCGTCTCCCCGGCCTTACCACGCCGCCCGCAACACGCCGAGGATCTCCTCGGGAGTCGCGTCGAGGTCGGCCGGCGCGCGCTCCATCGGCGGGTCCTCGGCGACGAACTCGGCGATCGCCGGGAGGTCGTCCTCGTCGGTCTCGGGGAGATCCCGGAGGCGGCTCGGGACATCGAGCGCGTTCCGGACCTCGGCGACGGCCGCGACGACATCCTCGGCGATCGCTGCCTCGTCGCGGCCGCCGGTCCGGATCCCGAGCCCGGCGGCCAGCGCCCGCCGGCTCGCGTCGACCTCGTCGAAGAGGTACGCCAGCGCGTGCGGCGCGACGACGGCGTGGATCGCGCCCTGCTGAACCTCATATCGCCGCGCGAACCCGTGGCCGAACGCGTGGATCACGCTGATCTTGGAGTCGAGCTGGACGAGCAGCGACCCCACGACCGCGCGGTCCATCGCGTCCTCGCCGCCCGGTCGGTCGCCGGCCACGCGGGGGAGCGCGTCCGAGAGGAGGCGGAGTCCGTGGACCGCGGCCGCGTCGCTCACCGGGGAGGCGTCGCGGGCGTACGGCGTCTCGATCCCCTTGTCGAACCCGTTCATCGCCGACCCGGCCAGCACCGAGGCCGGCGTCGTCTCGAACAGCGCCGGGTCGGCCACGTCGACGATCGGCCACGCGCCGCTCCCGCTGACGGTCACCGGCTGTCCGGTCGGCGACTCGTCGGCCGAGAGGACCTCCAGCGAGCCGCCTGTCGAGACGTCCGCGCCCGCGAATGTCGTCGGCACGACGACAGCCGGGAGGGCGGGGCCGCTCTCAGGCGCCAGGTCGCCGAGCGCGTCTGCGCCGGCCTCCGCGTCGCCGCGGAGGGCGTCGAGATCCCGGCCGTCGGCCGCGAGCAGCGTCGCCTGTCTCGCGACGTCGAGGCTGGCGCCGCCGCCGACCGCGACGAGGACGTCCGCGTCCGCCTCGGCCCGCGCGTCGAGGAGGTCGTAGGCGGTCTCGACCCGCTTGTCTGGCGTTGTCCCGTCGAAGACGCCGACGAGTCGGTCGCCGAGGCCGTCTCGGACCGGATCCATCAGGGCGTTGTTCGCGCCGGTGTTCGAGCCGCAGACGACGAGCGCGCCGTCGAGGCCGCGATCGCCGAGCCAGGCGCCGAGGTCGGCGACTCGTCCCCGCCCGTACCGGATCTCGCAGCCGCGGTGAACGTGGTCGAAGGAGTCCGCGATCGGTAGCATCGGCGACGGGTACGCGAGGGCGCGGTTTGTAGCTGTGGGAGAGCTAGGCACACGTCGCCGTCGGGGGCTCACACGCGCGCGTGCGCCGGGTTTATAACCCGACAGCGACTAGCGAGTGTAAGTTCCTATGTCAGAGCAGAGCGAATACGGAGCCGGCCAAATTCAGGTCCTCGAAGGCCTGCAGGCCGTCCGTAAGCGACCGGCGATGTACATCGGGTCCACGGACGGTCGGGGGCTCCACCATCTCGTCTACGAGGTCGTCGACAACTCCATCGACGAGGCCCTCGCGGGCTACTGCGAGGAGATCGAGGTACGGATCCACGACGACGGCTCCGTCTCCGTCAGCGACGACGGGCGCGGCATCCCCGTCGACACTCACGAGGAGTACGACCGCCCCGCGCTCGAGGTCATCCTGACGGTCCTCCACGCCGGCGGGAAGTTCGACTCCAAGTCGTACCAGGTCTCCGGCGGGCTCCACGGCGTCGGCGTCAGCGTCGTCAACGCCCTCTCCGAGCGGCTCGAGGTCGAGGTCAAACGTGACGGCGGCGTCTTCCGCCACCGGTTCGCGCGCGGCGAACCCGACGAGGACGGCTTCGAGCGCGTCCGCGACATGGACGCCGGCGAGTCGACCGGGACCGAGATCCGGTTCTGGCCCGACGAGGAGATATTCGAGACGACGGAGTTCCAGACCTCCACGCTCTCGAACCGACTCCGCGAGCTCGCCTTCCTCAACTCCGGTGTCGAGATCCGCCTGGCCGACGACCGCGACGACAGCGAGGAGACGTTCCGCTACGACGGCGGCATCCGCGAGTTCGTCGAGTACCTCAACGAGACGCGCTCGCCGATCCACGAGGAGGTCATCTACTTCGAGGGCGAGACCGACGGCGTCCACGTCGAGGTCGCGATGCAGGCGACCGAGGAGCTCCAGGGCTCCGTCCACGCGTTCGCCAACAACATCAACACCCGCGAGGGCGGCACCCACCTCACCGGCTTCAAGACCGCCCTCACGCGGACCGTCAACGACTACGCCAACGAACAGGGGCTCGTCAACGACCTCGACGCCAACCTCAAGGGCGAAGATGTCCGCGAGGGGCTCACGGCGGTCGTCTCGGTGAAACACCCGGACCCGCAGTTCGAGGGGCAGACGAAGACGAAACTCGGCAACAGCGAGGTCCGCGGCGTCGTCGAGTCCGCGACCCACGAGAAGCTCGGCACCTTCTTCGAGGAGAACCCCGACACCGCCGAGAAGGTCGTCCACAAGGCCGCGGAGGCGGCGCGCGCGCGGAAGGCCGCGAAGAAGGCGGAGGAGCTCACCCGCCGCAAGTCGGCGCTGGAGTCGACCGCGCTCCCCGGTAAGCTGGCGGACTGCCAGACCCGCGACCCGACCGAGGCGGAGCTGTTCGTCGTCGAGGGCGACTCCGCGGGCGGCTCGGCCAAGCAGGGCCGGAACCGCGAGAACCAGGCGATCCTCCCGCTGAAGGGGAAAATCCTCAACGTCGAGAAACACCGCCTCGACCGCATCCTAGAGAACGACGAGATCCGCGCGCTGATCACCGCGATCGGCGCGGGCATCGGCGAGGAGTTCGACCTCGACGACGTCCGGTACAACAAGATCATCCTGATGACTGACGCCGACGTCGACGGCGCCCACATCCGGACGCTGCTCCTCACGCTCCTCTATCGGCACATGAAGCCACTTCTGGAGGCCGGCTACGTGTACGCGGCCCAGCCCCCGCTGTACCGCGTCCGGTACCGCGGCGAGACGTACGACGCCATGACCGAGGCGGAGCGCGACCGCATCGTCGAAGAGGAGTGCGACGGCAACCCCACGCAGGTCCAGCGGTTCAAGGGGCTCGGCGAGATGAACCCCGACCAGCTGTGGGACACCACGATGGACCCGACGAACCGCCGGCTCAAGCGCATCACCATCGACGACGCGGCCGCCGCGGACCGCATGTTCAACGTGCTGATGGGTGACGCGGTCGAGCCGCGCAAGCAGTTCATCAAGGAGCACGCGACCGAAGCGGAGTGGGTGGACATATGAGCTCGGAGACTCCCGACGCCGACCCCGGCGACGTCCGCGCAGCACAGGTGACGAACGCCCGCATCGAAGACGAGATGGAGCAGTCGTACATCGACTACGCGATGTCCGTCATCGCGGGTCGCGCGCTCCCCGACGTGCGCGACGGGCTCAAACCCGTCCACCGCCGGATCCTCTTCGCGATGAACGAGGCGGGCGTAACGAGCAACTCCGCGCACCGCAAGTCCTCCTCCGTCGTCGGCGAGACGATGGGCGATTACCACCCGCACGGCGACAGCGCCATCTACGACACCCTCGCCCGGATGGCGCAGGACTTCTCGATGCGCTACCCCTTGGTCGACGGGCAGGGGAACTTCGGCTCCGTCGACGGCGACCCGCCGGCCGCGATGCGGTACACGGAGGCCCGGATGGCCCCCATCGCCGAGGAGCTCATGGCGGACATCGAGCGCGACACCGTCGACTTCCAGGCGAACTACGACGACCGCCTCGAGGAGCCGGAGGTGCTGCCCGCGGCGTTCCCGAACCTGCTCGTCAACGGCTCGTCGGGTATCGCCGTCGGAATGTCGACGAACATCCCGCCCCACAACCTCGGCGAGGTGATCGACGCCACCGTCGAGCTGATAGAGACCCCCGACGCGACCGTCGAGGATCTGATGGAACACGTCAAGGGGCCGGACTTCCCGACCGGCGCGAACATCGTCGGGCGGAACGCGGTCCACAAGGCGTACAAGACGGGGCGCGGACGGATCCGCGTCCGCGCGGAGTTCGAGGTCCACGAGGAGGAGGGACGGATCGTCATCAGCGAGCTCCCCTTCCAGCAGAACAAGTCGCGGCTCGTCGAGCGCATCGCCGAGGACGTCAACGAGGGCGCGATCGAAGGGATCCGCGACCTGCGCGACGAGTCGGACCGCGACGGGATCCGGATCGTCGTCGAGCTCAAGCGCGACGCGATGGCGGAAGTCGTCAAGAACCAGCTGCTGGAGAGCCACCTCGAACGCACGTTCGGCGTCATCAACCTCGCTCTGGTCGACGGCTCGCCGCAGGTGCTGGACCTCAAGCAGACGCTCGAACACTACGTCGACCACCGCCGCGAGGTGGTGCGCCGGCGCTCCGAACACGAGCTCGCCGAGCGCGAGGACCGCGCACACATCCTCGAAGGGCGGCTGAAGGCCCTCGACAACGTCGACAGCGTCGTCGAGACGATCCAGGACTCCGACGACCGCGACGCCGCGAAGGCCGCGCTGGAGTCGGCGTTCGACTTCACCGAGGCGCAGGCGGCCCACATCGTCCGGATGCAGCTCGGCTCGCTCACGTCGATGGAGACGGCAGAGATCGAGTCGGAGTACGAGGAGGTGAAGGCGCGTATCGAGCGGCTGGAGACGATCCTCGCCGACCCCGCCGAGCTCGATCAGGTGATCGTCGACGAGCTTCAGGAGATCAAAGCCGAGTACGACGACGAGCGCCGGACGAGCTTCATCGAGGACGCGGGCGACGTGACCCACGAGGACCTCATCCCGGAGGAGGAGTGCGTCGTCGTGATGAGCGAGGACGACTACATCAAGCGGATGTCGCTCGACACGTTCCGCGCGCAGAACCGCGGCGGCAAGGGGATCATCGGCACGGGGCTCAAAGAGGGCGACCGCGTCTCCTCGGTGTTCGCGGCCAACTCCCACGACTACCTCCTCGTGTTCACGAACCACGGTCAGATCTACGAGCTGAAGACCTACGAGATCCCGGAGATGTCCCGCACGGCGCGCGGGAAGTCCGCGGTCAACCTCCTCGACCTCGACGACGGCGAGGAGATCGAGTCGGTCGTCAACACCGAGGACTTGGACGACGACGAGTACCTCACGATGGTCACCCGCGGCGGCTACATCAAGCGGACCGCGGTCGACGAGTTCGGGAACATCCGCTCGACCGGGATCCGGGCGATCCGGCTGGAGGACGGCGACGAACTCGTCGACGTCGAGGTGACCGACGGCGACACGGACATCGTCATCGGCAGCCGGGACGGGATGGCGATCCGGTTCGAGGAGTCCGAGGCGCGCGCCATGGGTCGGACGGCCCGCGGCGTGATCGGCATCGACCTCCGCGAGGGCGACGCCGTCGCGGGCGTCGCCGCCATCGACGACGAGTACCACAACTGGGTGCTCACCGTCACCGAGAACGGCTACGGGAAGCGCTCCGACCTCGACGAGTACCGCCCGCAGTCGCGGAACGGGAAGGGGCTCGTCGACATCAAGACCGGCGACCGGAACGGCGAGGTCGTCGCCATCGAGGCGGTGACCCACGGCGACCACCTGATCGCCATGAGCGCCGACGGTCAGATCATGCGGACCCGCGTCGAGGAGGTATCGACGGTGAGTCGCAACACGAAGGGCGTCATCGTGATGAACCTCGACCCCGACGACGAGGTCGCCTCCGTCGACATCGTGCCCGAGTCGATCCACGCCGCCGCGGACGGCGACGACGAGGCGGAGACGGACGACGAGTAGGCACCGCGCTCGGCGGCGTCCGTTCGCTTTCCAGGCGCTACCGGTCCTCTGTGCGGGCTTGAACTCCCGTCGCGACGAGCGATGCCCACGGAACGACGCAGCGGCCTCGCCGCGGGAATCGGTGCGCTCGCCGGCGCGACTGCCGGCTGCCTCGGACGGAACAGTGCCGAGCCGAGCCGCCTCGACCTGCCGGTCCGCGACGACGGCGACGCACCGGTGGACGTGGCGGGACCGTCGAGGTCGCGGGCGAGTACGCACACCTCCGGCGAGTCCTTCAGGAAAGTTACTTACTGTCGCCGCGAAAATCACCGAGCGAGATGGACGAGTACGAGGGGATAGACGAGGTCGTACACGAACCGAGCGAGGCGTTCGCCGAGTCGACGAACGTCGCCGCGTTCATGCGCGAGTACGGGATCGACGACTACGAGGAGCTCATCGAGCGCACCACCTCGGAGGTCCCGGGCGAGCCCGCGTCGGGCGTCGACTGGTTCTGGGACGAGATCGTCGACTATCTCGACATCGAGTTCTTCACCGACTACGACGCGGTCCGGGACGACGCCGACGGGCCGCAGTTCTCGGACTGGTACCTCGGCGGCGAGGTCAACGTCGCGCACAACGTCGTCGACCGCCACGCTGCCGTCGACTCGCCGAACCGCAACCGCGTCGCGCTGATCTGGGAGGGCGAGCCCGGAGACGTCCGGGAGATCACGTTCCACGAGCTCCGCCGGCAGAGCGACCGCGTCGCGAACTACCTGACCGAGGCGGGGATCGAGACCGGCGACACCGTCGGGCTGTATATGCCGATGGTGCCCGAGGTCGTATCGATCCTCTACGGCTGCCTGAAGGTCGGTGCGATCGCCGTGCCGATCTTCTCCGGGTTCGGCCGCGAGGCGACCGCGACGCGGATCGACGACGCGGAGCCGTCCGTCCTGTTCACCGGCGACGGGTTCTACCGCCGGGGCGACGGCGTCCGGCTGAAGGGGACCGCCGACGAGGCCGTCGCCGACGCGGGTCACGTCGAGGACGTGGTCGTGTACGACCGGCTGGGGGCGACGCCCGCGGCCGACTCCGCTGACAGCGGGAGCGACGTCGACCCGGTCCCGTGGAACGACGAGCGCGACCGAACTTGGGACGAGGCGGTCGGCTCGCAGCCGTCGTCGTTCGAGACGAAGCGGCTCCCGAGCGACCAGGAGTCCATGCTGCTGTACTCCTCGGGGACGACGGGCGAGCCGAAGGGGATCGTCCACACCCACGCCGGCGTCCTCACGCAGTGCGCGAAGGAGATCCACTTCGGCTTCGACCAGAAGCCCGCTGACCGGTTCTTCTGGGTCTCCGACATCGGCTGGATGATGGGGCCGTGGACGCTGATCGGCAACCACGCGTTCGGCGGCACGGTGGTGATGTACGAGGGCGCGCCCGACCACCCGGAGCCCGACCGCTTCTGGGAGCTGATCGACCGGCACGGGATCACGCAGTTCGGCATCTCGCCGACCGCGATCCGCGCGCTCCGAAAGCACGGGGACGAGTGGGTCGACGAGCACGACCTCTCCTCGCTCCGTATCCTCGGCTCTACCGGCGAACCGTGGGACCCAGAGTCGTGGCGTTGGTTCCACGACGCGGTCGGCGGGGGCGACTGCCCGATAATCAACATCTCCGGCGGGACGGAGATCTGCGGCTGCTTCCTGATGCCGATGCCGAACCAACCCCTCAAGCCCTGTACCCTCGGCGGGCCGGGACTCGGGATGGACATCGACATCGTCGACGAGTCGGGCGAGTCGGTGCGGGAGTCGGGCGAGCGCGGCTATCTCGTCGCGCGCGACTCCTGCCCGTCGATGACGAAGTCGCTGTGGTCGGGCGACGAGCGCTACCTGAACGAGTACTGGTCGACGTGGCCCGACCTGTGGGACCACGGCGACTTCGCGCAGAAGGACGAGGACGGCTTCTGGTTCCTCCACGGCCGCGCCGACGACGCGCTCAACGTCGCGGGGCGGAAGGTCGGCCCGGCCGAGATCGAGGGCGTCCTCATCGACCACGACGCGGTCAATCAGGCCGCGGCCGTCGGCGTCCCCGACGACACCACCGGGACCGCGGTCGTCGCGTACGTCGTCCTCGAACCGGGCGCCGACCCGAGCGACGACCTCCGCGAGGAGCTCCGGGCGCTGGTCGGCGACGAACACGGCAAGCCGTTCCGGCCGCGCGAACTCCTGTTCGTCGAGGCCTTCCCGAAGACGCAGTCGGGGAAGATCATCCGTCGCGCGATCGAGTCGGTGTACAACGACGAGGACCCGGGCGACCTCTCGTCGATGGAGAACCCCGAGGCGCTCGACTCGCTGCGCGACCCGGCCTGAGCGCGACCCGCCCGACCGCTCGGTTCGCCCTCCGGTCAGGCGGCCGCGTCCGCCACCGCCTCGGCGAGCGCGTCGTAGTCCGGCTCCTGCCCGGCGTTGTCCGCGAGCCAGCGATACGTCACAGTCCCGTCGGCGTCGATCACGAAGACCGCGCGCTGCGCGACGGTCTCCACGCCGTAGTGTGCGAAGTCCTCGACGACGTCGTACGCCTCGACCGCGCGGTGGTCCGGGTCGGCGACGAGCGCGAACGGGAGGTCGTACTGAACGCGGTAGGCGACGAGCGCGTGCGGGAGGTCGGTGCTCACGCCGAACAGCGTACAGTCGTCGCGGTCGAACCCGTCCCGTAGCGCCTCCATCTCGTCGGTACAGGTGTTCGAGAAGGCGGCGGGGAAGAAGGCGAGCACGACCGGCTCGTTGCCGACGTGCTCGGAGAGTTCGAACGGCTCGATGTCGCCGTCCACGACCGATCCGGTGAAGTCTGGGGCGTCGTCGCCGACGTCTGGCATACCGGGTCGTCGTCGGCCGGGCGTATCACCGTTTCGGCGGCGGCACTCGGCCGCCGGCTCGGGTACTGACTCGCGTCGTGTGACGCCGGAGGGCGCCAGATCGGTGAGCCGGGGGGAGAATTAAGTGTACCACCGACGCAGGACAGGTGATGTCCGGCCCTCCACGCCGCCTCTCACGTCGAACGGTGGCACTGCTCACGGCGACCGCATCGCTGACGACGCTGTCGGGCTGTTTCACGGACGACGGCGGAGACGCCCCCCGCGCGGAGACGGTGCTCAGGCTCGACGAGGCCTCGCTGGTCGGCGTCTCAAACGAGTTTAGCACCCCAGTCGACTTCGTCGGACACGCGGGACGGACGGCCGTCCGGACCGCGATCGACGGCGGAGAAGGGACCGTCGACGGGTACTACGGGCCCGGCGTCTCGGCACCGTACGTCGTCACCGACGGCCCCGAGTACTACCGGATCGAAACCGAGACGGTCGATTCCGTCGCGGCACCGGGCTACGCGTACACGGTGGAGGTCGACGCCGTCGACTCCTTCCTCCTCGGTCCCCCGTCGAGCGTCCCCTTCGCGGACCTCCCGGACCACGACCGGGACACGGTCCTCGACGCGCTCGGGGACGCGTCGCTCGTCCACGCGCCGCACTACCCGCCGTTCGGGGTCAAGTTCGCGTACGCGTCCGCCGAGCGGCGAGAGCGCTCGCTGTTCGTCCCCGGGAACGACGACCAGCGGGTCGAGTGGGACGGCGAGCTGCTGCGGTTCGCGTTCGACGGGGAGCGGTCGGTCGAGGTGCGGACCGTCGCCGTCCGCGCCGACCGCGTCGCCTCGTCGCAGCGCGACTTCCGCCGGGCCGTCGGCGAGGAGCGCGGCCGATCGATCGACGACCCGACCGCGGACCAACGCGCGGTCCTCGACGCGGCGATCGACTCGGAGCACGCGGAGTCCCCGCCGCACTCCGACGCGTTCGCGGCCGTCATCGACGCGATCGCGACGGAGGAGGGCGTCGCTCCGCTCGTCCGCTACGACGGCGACTGGTACTTCGCACGGCTCGCGCGTTCCGACTGATTCGGTCCTCCCGGGTGCTGACGACAGATCTCAGCCATTCGCTTACCGAGCGGCGGCGCCGTTCGCTCGCGTTCGCTGCGGCCGTGCGCGGCGCCCGCGCCGACCCGATAAGGCAAAAAGACTATAGTCGCCACAGGGCTAGAGCGGGGTAGAGATGATAAGTGCGATTCCACTGATCGGCGGCATTCCGGCGGGCCCGGAGCTCCTCATCATCCTGCTCGTTCTGGTCCTGCTGTTCGGGGCGAACAAGATCCCGAAGCTCGCGCGGTCGACCGGCCAGGCGATGGGCGAGTTCCGGAAGGGGCGCGAACAGGTCGAAGAGGAGCTGAAAGACATGCAAGATGGCGAGCAGGCGGACTCGACGCTCGACGACGAGGACGACGAGTTCGACGACCTCGAGACCGAGACCGACAAAGAAACCAGCGCGTAAGTCGTCCCCGACGCCGACCGATCACCGCGGTCCCGTTTTCTCCTCCCCTCTTGGGCGCGTGGCCTAGCGGACAGGGCGAGAGGTTCCTAACCTCTCGATCGCGGGTTCGAATCCCGTCGCGCCCGTTCCTTCGCCTCGCTCGGCCACGGGCGCGACTGGCTCCACGCTCGCTCACTGCGTTCGCTCGCGTGGATCCCGCCGCGCCCTTTCGTACCGCTTGCGCTCGGATCAGCGTATCCTGTTTGTGATTTAACACCGTGTAGGGGATCTACCGTTTCAGACGATGTACTACGCCGGTCCCTTACCCACCCGACAGAACGAGCGCGCCGCGAGCGTGACGGCACCGACCGCGATTGCGAGCGTCGCGGCGGTGAGGCCCGGGCCGGGCTCGTACAACAGGGGCGGGTGATATCCGAGTCCGTAGTCGACGACGGCGTTCGCGACGCCGAGCCCCAGCGCGGTCGCGAGCGCCCCGCGGGTCGTGCGGCCGAACGCAGGGAACAGGAGCGCGAGCCCGACGAACAACAGGTGCGTCCCGATCACGCCCCAGTAGTAGATCAGCGCGTCGGGCGCGGAGACGTACTGACCGACGGCGAGGTTGAGCGACACCAGCGGCCAGAGCCCGAACTGGACCAGCCAGACGAACGCGACCGTATGGAGGTACGCGAGTCCGCGAGAGGTGGGCGCGTCCGCGGTGACGCTGCCGCCGCGTCGGACGGTCGGGACGACGCTGGCGAGGACGCCGCCGCCGAGCGCGACCGCGACCGCGGAGTCCGCGTACAGCGGCCAGAGGACGACCGGCACCTCGTCCGCGGTCGGCGCGTAGTACCCGACTCCGACCGCGAACATGAACGCGGTGAACGCGCAGACGACGGCGAGGCTCCGCGGGGTTCCGAGCAGTTCCTCGGCGATCGCCGCCCGGACGCGCCGCCTGACCGCGCGCTGACGCAGTCGGCGGAGTCGCGGGAACCTGTCGGAGCGTGACACGACGGAGGGTCGGCGCGCGGGGGACTAAAATCCGCCCGTCCGCGGTCGATTATCAATCGCGGTGTTTTGCGAGACACCTTTTTCAACGGACCGCGCGTTCCCGGAACTATGAGCGACGAGGATGTCGAACGATCCGCCCTCCAATCCGACACCGGGGGCGGTCGATCGGCGTCCGACGGGTCCGGGTCAGCCGATTCGGACGCGGACCCTGCCGAACCGGAGACGCGAGGCGCTGAGGAGGTATCGACGGACGAGACGGGCGAGGCGGACGAAACAGACGAAACGGACGACCGAGCGTTCGAGAACGTGATTTTCGAGGAGGGGGACGGACCGAACGACTGCTCGCCGGTCGTCACCGACCGGTACACGTGGCGGACGCTACTCGCCGATCGCGGGGACGAGGACGCAGCGGCGCGGGTGTACGCGGACGTGCCGGACGCGCCGGTAGTCCCGGCGGACGCCGTCGCCCTCCACCTGCCGGACGGCGTCGACGGGGTTATCCGAACCGCCGGGGTCGACGAGCCGTTCGCGGCGGACGGCGAGACGGCCGTTCCCGGACACGGCACTCCGGATCGAGGGACGCTCGTCGTCGGTCCCGACGCGGTCGTTCTTAGCGGTGCCGCCGTCGTGCCGACCGGCGATCGGCGGGCGACCCCGCCCGCAGCCGCCGCGGGTGAGGACGAGACCGAAGGCGGGGGAGACGGTGCCAACGGCGACGGGAGAGGCGGCGACGGCACCGACGACGCAGAAAGAGAGGGGGTCGATGCCGACGCCGACCCGGACGACGCGACGTTCTCCTTCGAGGACGAACGCGACGGCGTGGAGGCGACATCGAGTCCCGGTGCCGAGACCGCAGCGGCCGCGGAACCGATCCCACGAACCGTCTTCGACCGGTCGGTCGGTCGCGAGGGCGTCTCCGGCGTCGTCGTTGCGCATGGAGCCGATGTCGAGTCGGTCCCGTCCCGCCCGCCGACCCCCGAGGAGTGGGACCGAGTCGCGTTCGATCCGGCGACGCTGCTCGGCTTCGACCCGAGTGAGACGGACTACCGCTTCCGCGCCGCCGCGGCGGTCGGCGACGCCCTCTGGGACCTGTGCGCGGCCCGTTACGACCCCTACTCCGTCCCCGTGTTGAAAGGGTACTACACCTGGGACGACTACCGCGAGGAGTTCTTCCTCGACGAGGACGGGAACCGGCCGACCGAGGAGAACGAGGAGGGAGAGGACGAGCCGCTGTCGTTCACCCACGAGGACAAGACGGAGGCCTTGGGTTTCGACCCCGACCGCACGGAGGAGCTACTCGGCGCGGGCGGCGAGGCCGCGGCCGACCTCGCGGACCTCGTCGACGAGCGCACCGTCGACGTCAACCCGGATCTCGACGAGGACGCCTTCTTCTCGACCGACGGGGGTCACACCACCCTGACGAACCGGTACGACCTGGAGAAGGCGGTGCCGATACAGAAGAAGACGCACTTCCGCGAGGAGGAGCGCTACTGGGTGAACAAGCCGTACGCGTTCGTCATCGTCTTCCGGTCGCGGAAGGAGAACGAGGCGAAGTACTACGTCGTCCAGCCGTACCGGACCGAGATCGAGGCGGACCTCACGGAGTTCCTCACCGGCAAGCTCCGGACCTCGATCAAGTACGCCGACGAGTCGATCGCCGGCGGCGACGAGTCGTTCCGCGAGGAGGTGATAGTCGAGGAGGCGCGCACGCTGCTCGACCGCTACGGGCTCTACGAGGACGAAGGCGACGAGCGGGGGATCGCGGACACGCTGGTCGACCGGTTCGGCATCGACCCGACAGAGGGGATCGCCGGGCGGATCGCGGAGTCACTGGGGTACGAGCCCCCGGTCGAGTCGCCGGCGAACCCGCCGGAGATCAGCGCCCGCCCCGAGCCGGCCGTCCTCGCGGAGGACGCCCGGACCCTCTCGGCGCACCAGGTCGAGAAGCTGTTGTACTACCTCAAGCGGGACTTCGTCGGCTACGAGCGCATCGACCCGATCAAGTACGACATCAACGTCGAGGACATCTCCTGTGACGGCTACAACTCCCCCGTCTTCGTCTACCACTCCGAGTACGAGCAGATCATCTCGAACGTCCACCACGGCACCGACGAGCTGGACGACTTCGTGGTGAAGCTCGCCCAGCGGTCAGGAAAGGGGATCTCGAAGCGCCGGCCACAGGTAGACGCCACCCTCCCGGACGGCTCGCGCGCGCAGCTCACGCTCGGGAGCGAAGTCTCCGACCACGGGACCAACTACACGATCCGCCAGTTCAACGACGTCCCGTTCACCCCGATCGACCTGATCAACTGGAAGACCTTCTCGCTCGACGAGATGGCGTTCCTCTGGCTCTCGATCGAGAACCACAAGAGCCTGATCTTCGCCGGCGGTACCGCCTCCGGGAAGACGACGAGTCTGAACGCCGTCTCCCTCTTTATTCCCTCGAACGCGAAGATCGTCTCCATCGAGGACACTCGCGAGGTAGAGCTCCCCCAGCGCAACTGGATCGCCTCCGTCACCCGTCCCTCCTTCTCCGACGACGACAAGGGCGACATCGACGAGTTCGACCTGCTGGAGGCCGCGCTCCGGCAGCGACCGGACTACATCGTGATGGGCGAGATTCGCGGCGAAGAGGGGCGGACCGCCTTCCAGGTGATGTCCACGGGGCACACCACCTACACGACGTTCCACGCCGACTCCGTGGGCGAGGTGCTCAAGCGGTTCACCACCGACCCGATCAACGTCTCGAAGACGATGTTCACGGCGCTGGACCTGGTCTCCATCCAGACCTCCACCCGCGTTCAGGGCAAGAAGGTGCGCCGGAACAAGTCGATCACCGAGATCAACCACTACGACGCCGAAAACGACGAGATCAACGTCCAAGACGTGTTCCAGTGGCAGGCAGAGACGGACGAGTTCCTCCAGATGGGCGACTCGAACACGCTCGAAGACATCATGTTCGACCGCGGTTGGAGTCGGGCGATGCTAGACGAGGAGCTTCGCAAACGTCGGGTCGTGTTGGCGTACCTCATCGACCGCGGACTCAACAGCTACGCGCAGGTGGCGGCGACGTTTCAGGCGTTCATCAACGACCCGGAGACGGTGCTGGCGCTGATGGCCAACGACGAGCTGGAGCGGTCGCTGGAGGACCTCCGCGAGATGGAGTCGGTGCTCATCAACGTCGACCGCGAGAAAGAGAAGCTGGTCCCCCGTCCGACGCCGGACGCGGCCGGCGAGAAGGAGGCCGCGGAGATACTCGACGCGGCCGAGGACCTGTTCGAGACCTATCGGGGCGACGTGCCGGACTCCGTCGCGGACGCGCTCCTCGAGATGGACCACGCCCGCGACATCGAGGCAGAGTCGACGGGCGACCGCGAGGCGCTCGTCGAGGCGGCCACGGAGGCGACCGCGGCCGACGGAGCGCCGAGCGGCTCGGACTCGGGCCGAAGCGATCCCGTGGAGACGGACCCCGACCCCGCCGCCGACTCCTCGCCGGAGCCGCCTACCGACCCGAGTCACGCCGATTTCGAACGGACTCCAGAAGCGAGCGCCGCTCCCGCCGACGACGGCTCCGGCGCGCCGGGGGACATCGACTTCGGCGAGCCGTTCGATGACGGGGTCGACGTACTCTCGGCCCCGTCGGCGCGGTCCGAGGGGGACGCGTCGACCGACGTGGGCGAGGGGTTCAGCGCCGCCGACCCCGAAACGGACGAGACCGCCGACGCGGAGGCCGACGGCGGCGCGGTCGGTTCCGGCGGCGAGGCGGACTCCGATGACCGTGAGTCGGAGTCCGACGACGCGGAGAGCGCCTCAGCCGACGACGCCGACGGCGCGGCGACCGACGACATCGACGACTGGGGGTTCGGCGCCGTCGAGCCCGCGGAGGAGGGGTAGCGCCGTGTCCGTCGCGAGGGCCGAGCCGTGAGCCTCGACGTGGACGCGGGCGACGGCGGCGTGGACGCGAACGTGCTCGCAGAGCTGTGTTACCCGATATTCGAGCTGCTGTTCGACGCCGACGGCGACTTCGTCGCGGACGTGGAGCGCAAGCTGGCGGAGGCGCGGATGCCGGACCAGGTCGAGATGTACGTCTCGCTGGCGCTGGCCGTCGGCCTCCTCGTCGGCGGGGCGCTCTGGGCGCTCGGCACGCTGGTCGGCTACGGCGTGTTCTCGCTCGGGCTGATCGATCCGGAGGCGCTCTCGCTCGGGATCCCCGCGCCGACGCCGGGCGTTCAGGCGACGCTGCGCTCGCTCGTCGTGCCGACGGCCGTGCTTCTCAGCGGGCTCGTCTTCGGCTCGATCGGCTTCGCGGTGGGATTCGGGGGACTCGTCGCGGTCCCGTACTCGCGGGCCTCCTCGCGGAAGCGCGAGATCAACCTCCTGCTCGCGGATTCGGTGTCGTTCATGTACGCGCTATCGGTCGGCGGGCTCAACCAGCTCGAGATCCTCCGCGCGATGGCGACCGCCGAGGACACCTACGGGGAGGTGTCCCGCGAGTTCCAGAGCATCGTCAACGAGACGGAGTACTTCGGGACCGACTACCGAAACGCGATCCGCCAGCAGTCGCTGGAGACCCCCTCCGACGAGCTCTCGCAGTTCCTCGCCGACATGCTCTCTATCGTCAACTCCGGCGGCGACATGGAGGGCTTCCTGAAGGACAAAAAGGAGAAACACCTCCGCACGTCGAAACAGGAGCGCGAGATGACCTTAGAGACACTGGAGCTGTTCGGCGAGATGTACATGACGCTCTCCCTGTTCCCGCTCCTCCTCATCATCATCCTCGTCATCATGGGGATGATGGGCGAGGCCGACGACCGGCTCCTGTACGTCACGGTGTACCTGCTCATCCCGCTCGTCGGCGTCGGCTTCCTCGTCTTGGTCTCGACGGTGAAACAGGACGACCCGGGCGACGGTTACCTCCAGCCCGACGGCGGGAGCGAGCGGCTCCGGCAGACGAGTCGGGAGGGGCTGCTCCACTTCGGGCTCGTGGAGTCGTTCGTCGGGAGCTTCGGGGTCTTCGACCGCATTCGCGACCGCGAGGGGACCCACAAGACGAGGGAGATCCTCTCGGCGCCGCACATCTTTCTGCGCGAGAACCCGCTGTACACCCTCGCGTTGACCGTGCCGGCGGCGCTCGCATTGGTCGGCGTCGCGGTCGCCGCCGGCTCGGCGCCGACGACGGTCGACGGTTGGATCGCCCGGCCGGTGTGGTCGGCGTTCGTCTGGCTCTACGTGCCCGCCTACGTCGTGATGATCCCGCTCGGGGTATTCTACGAGTGGCACCAGCGCTCGCGGCGGGCGGTGACCGGGAAGCTCTCGGAGACGCTCCGGAAGCTCTCTTCCGCGAACGACACCGGGCAGACGCTGCTCGAATCCGTGCGCACGGTCTCGGACACGTCGACCGGGAAGCTCGCGGAGGAGTTCGAGGTGATCCACGCGAAGGTGAACTACGGCATGAGCCTGCGCGACGCCTTAGTGGAGTTCAACAACTCGTACGCGGTGCCCCGGCTCGCCCGGACGGTGAAGCTGATCGCCGAGGCGCAGGAGGCCTCCTCGCAGATCACGGACGTGCTGACGACGGCCGCGCAGGCCTCGGAGAACCAGGACGATATCGAGCGCGAGCGCAAGTCGCGCACCCGGATGCAGGTGGCGATCATCGTGATGACGTACATCACCCTGCTTGGCGTGATGGCCATTCTCCAGACCCAGTTCATCGACGTGATGGGCGATCTGGTCTCCCAGAGCGACGGCGGCGGGAGCGCCGGCGGGGCGGGGTTCGGCGGCGGCGGCGGCGTCGACCCGGACGTGCTCTCGATGCTCTTCTTCCACGCGGTGACGATCCAGGCGATCCTCTCGGGGTTCATCAGTGGCTACATCCGCGACGCGGAGCTCGTCTCCGGCGTCAAGTACGCCGTGGTCCTGATGACGCTGGCGCTGGGGGTGTGGATCTATGTCGGATGACCGCGCGCAGACGGTCCTCGACTTCGTCGTCGGGATGTCGGTGTTTCTCGTCGCGGTCGGGTTCACGTTCGCGTTCGTCCCGTCGCTTCTGGAGCCGTACGCCGTCGGTGAGGGCGCGACCGTCATCGTCGCCGAGCGCGGCGCCGCGCGGCTCGCGGAGTCGTCGCTCGTCGGCGCCGGGTCGACGGCGACGCTGTCGCACGCCTGTACGGTCGCGTTCTTCAACGGGACGGACCCGGCGACGGCGGCGGATACGTTCGGCTGCGACTGGACGGCGAACGCGGACGACCTCCACGCCGAACTCGGCGTCGACGAGGTCCGCGGGCTCAACCTCACCGTGACGCGGAACGGGACCGTGGAGTCGATCGGATCGGGCGCCGCGAGCGCCCACATGCGCGCCGGCCCCGCGCCGCCGCGGGGCGAGAGCGTCTCCGCCGCGAGCCGTATCGTCGCCATTGACGACCCCAACGACCCGGAGGGGGCGCAGACCTACCGGCTCACGCTCCGGGTGTGGTGAGATGTTCGTTGAACACTTCCCGGACGACCGCGGGCAGGCCCATACGCTGGAGGCGTTCACGGCGGCGCTGCTGTTGGTCACCGGCCTCATCTTCGCGACGCAGGCGACCGCCGTCACGCCGCTGTCGGCGAGCACGTCGAACCAGCACGTCGAGAACCAGGCGTCGATCGCCGCTCAGGACCTGTTGGCGACGACCGAGGAGAGCGGGAACCTGACGGCCGCGCTGCTCTACTACGACAACGGGAGCTTCGTCGGCGGGGGCGACGACGGTATCTACGCGGGCGTGCCGCCGGAGACGCACCCGCTCCACGACCCGCTGACGGAGGCGTTCGGCGAGCGCCAGGTCGCGTTCGACATCGACGTGTACTATCCAGCAGACGGCGGCAACAGGACGACGGACGTCGAGATGGTCGACATGGGGTCGCCGACCGACAACGCGGCGACGGCCAGCATCCGCGTGGCGCTGTACGGCGACGATCGGTTCGGCGCCGACGACCAGTACGAACTCGCGAAGAACGGCTCCAACGAGGGGTACTTCGCCGCCCCGGCGGACGGGACCGGTGAGGTCCTGTACACGGTCGTGGAGGTGCGAATCACCGCATGGCAGATGTGAGTCTCTTCCGCCGCGACGGCCGCGAGGACGCCGACAGCGTCGAGGACCGGGCGCAGATCATCCTCATCACGGGGCTGACGCTCGCGGTCCTGTTCGTCGCCGTCGTCCTCCTGTTGAACACCGTCATCTACACCGAGAACCTCGCGACCCGTGGCGCCGACGCCGGCGGCGCGGAGGCGATCGAGTTCCGCGACGGGGTCACCGAGGATCTCATCGAGATCATGCACCGCGAGCACCGCAACGCGAGCGCCGGCGACGTTGGCGACGAGTTCGACGCGCGCGTCGCGACGTATGCCCGAACGGTCGCCGACCTCCGCGCCCGTGACGGGGTGATAGCCGACGTGACCGTCACGGGCACGAAACCCGGTACCCTGATTTTTCAGAACGAAACGAGCACCGGACTCCGCAACATGACTAACCGCAGCGGGACGACCCCGGACTGGACCGTCGCCAGCGACGTCAACCAAACCCGAGACTACCAGTTGACGGTTGACTCGACGCGCGTCTCGAACGACGAGTCCGGCGCGTTCGCGGTCGTGACCGAGCGGCCGGGCGCGAACTGGTCGGTGACGCTGTCGAACGACGCGCCCGACGCCATCAACGTCACGGTGAGCAACGGGACCGGCAACGGCACCACAAACGTCTCGAAGCGGTTCCCGCACGAAACGGGGGCGAACGTCACGATCGACCTGACCGCCGGGACGGTCGACGGCGATCGATTCTCCCAACTCGTCTGGGCCGAGGGGGTACAGAACGGGAACGATACCTATGACATCCGATACCGGAACGGCGACGAAGCGTTCGGAACGTACAGCTTCGTCATCGACGACCCCGACGACACGGCCTCGGACTGGTCCTCGCGGCCGTACGTCGCCGACGCGCTATACAGGGTCAATGTCGAGATCCGTCACCGGACGCCCGAATTGACCTACGGCGAGGAGGTCCGGCTCGCGCCGGGTGAGCGCGATGCGTGAGGGCCCGGGCGGGACGGACCGCGCCGTGTCCGTCACCGTCGGATACGTCATGACGCTCGCCATATCGACGCTGCTGCTCTCGGGCCTGTTCGTCGCGGGCGGCTCGTTCGTCGAGACGCAGCGCGAGCGCGCGGCGCAGGGCGAACTCACGGTCGTCGGCGAGCGAGTCGCGGCCGACTTGGGCACCGTCGACCGGCTCGCGGCGAGCGCGTCGGCCCGGGGAGAACTCACGGTCAACCGATCGCTGACGCTTCCCGACAGGGCGGCCGGCACCGTCTATCGGATACGCGTGCGCGCCGGCGACACCCGGGGGACGCTCGCGCTCGAAAGCGACCGCACCGACGCGACCGTCGAGGTCCCGTTCCGCACGAGCGATGCCGTCGACGTCCGGAACACGACCGTCGCCGGCGGCGATCTCCGCATCTGGTGGGACCCGGCCGGCGGCGACAACGGCGAAGTGGTGGTGAGCGAGCGATGACGGGGGCAGATCGCGGGGCGGCCTTCCTGACCGCCGACCGCGGCGTCAGCGAGACCGTCGGGTTCGTGCTGGTGTTCGCGCTGATCACGTCCACCATCGCCGTCACGTTCACCGTCGGCCTCGGGGGGCTGGAGGACGCCCAGCTCGCGGAGCGCGACGACAACGTCGAGCGCGCGTTCGACGTCCTCCACGACAACTTCAACGACATCGGCCGGGACGGCGTACCGAGCCGGGCGACCGAACTCCGGCTCGGCGGTGGGCGGCTCGCGTTCGACCGGGTCTCAGAGTTCCGGCTCAACGACACCGGCACGGAGACGGCGATAGTCGAGGGCGGATCGATCACGTACTACGGTGCCGGCGACACCCGGATCGTCTACGAGAACGGCGCGGTCTTCCGGATGGAGGGCAACGACGGCGTGATGGTTAAGGAACCGGACCTGCTTGTCGGGGACACGATTGTCTACTCGCTGTACGGGCTCAGCCCCCCGGCGGAGTCGGTGAGCGGCGACCGGACGGTCCTCGTCGTCGCCGAACGCACGGACCGCGAGGTGGCGATAGACGATCGGACCGCCGACCAGAACGTCACGCTCGCTATCAACTCCACGCAGGCGACGGTCTGGAAGCGGTACTACGACGGCTTCGACGGGGTGACGACGAACATGAGCGGCCCCGCAGACCTCACCGTGACGTTCGCGGCGGACGACTACGATCGGTTCGTCGTTCACCGAACGACCGCCCGCGTCGAGTTCTCCGACTGACCGGGCGTTGAGCGCGCCGGACAGCGGTCGCGGGACTCAGCCGGACTCGACGACCACGCCGTGCTTGGAGACGTGGAGGTAGCTCACGACGGGGACCGTCTCGCCGTTGAACGGCCGCCGCGTTCGCAGCGCCTCGTCGTAGTGGATCTCGATGTAGCCATCCTCGAAGGAGAACCGCCTAAAGGTGAACGAACCGTTGATTTCCATCCGGTCTTTCAGCGTCACTTCGCTTTGCGGGGCGTAGAAGACGCCGGTGAACCGGATACGCTCGGCGTCGTTTTGGCCGCCCTCCATGTCGACATCGTCCCCGCTCGAATACAGCCAGAGGTTGCTCGCCACGTCGCGGTCGGCGGCGATGTTCACGCTCCCGGTCAGATCGATCCTGCCGGTGTTGTGGATGTCGATCCGGGTGTCGTTTACCGTCGTCACCGCGGCCGTGTCCCGAAGGCTGATCGAGTCGTCGACGTACAGCGTCGCTCGACCGTTCCCGGCGGCCCTGATCGTGTTGTTTCCGCTGAGGTCGACCGCTTCGTCCACCAAGACGGTGATGTTCCCGCTCGACGTGTCGAGCTCGATCCGGCTCTCTGACCCGTCGCCGGTCAGCTCCCCGGCGACGTGGAGCGTCGCGCCGTCGGTGACGCTGAGCGTCGCCCGATCGGAGAGGGAGACGTCGCCGTCGACGTACGTGGTCTCGTCTATCACCGCCGTCTCGTCGCCGGACAGATCGATGCCAGTCGACTGTTTTGGCGCGGTGTCAGCGAGGCTTCGGTTTCGCACGCCGGCGATGCGCTGTCTGATCCCGCCTTCGACCGGCGCGAGCTCGTCGAACGCCGTCTCCGTACTTTTATTGGTAACGTTCAGCTTGTCAGACTGACCGGGCGGGATGTTGAACGACTCGGCCGTGAGGTTCCCGCGAATCTTGATCCTCTCCGTGTTCCCGCCACCCCCCCTCGTGAGCGCGAATTCGCCGCGGGTCTGGACGCTCGCGTTCTCGCCGGGCGGCTGGGAGCTGTAGGTCCCGTTCGTCGAGTTGTAGCTGTCGGCGTAGAGCCAGTCGATGTCGCCCATCCGGAGCTCCGCACGCCCCGTCGCCGAGACGCTCGCGCTGAGCGTCGGGTGGACGGTCGCCGTCCGCAGCTCGATCCGCACCCGGTCGTCCGTGAGATCAGTCACCGACGCGCTCGTCCGCGACTCGAAGAACCGACCCCACGCGTCGGCGTACTCGCTTTGAACCGTGATCTCGACGGTCACGTTGCTGTCGGCGAGCGGGTTCCCGTAGTCGGTGTTCGGGAACACCGGCCGGGCGTCGGTCGCGCTCTCGCTGATCTGAACCGTCTCGCTCAGCCCCGCCGAACCCTTCTCGATCGTCACCAGTGGGAGCGTGAGCGTCTCCGGCCCGTCGGTTCCGCGGTAGTGGAACTCGGGCGGCGACACCATCTCGGAGCGGCCACCGGTCGAGCGCCACACGCCGCCGCCCTGGTACGCGACGGTCTCGCCGCCGCGCTCGTAGACAATCGCGCCGAGCGACGTCCGGTTGGTGTACGTCCCGTTCGCCCCGCCGCTCACCTCGATCTCTAACCACCCTGCGTCCTCGTCGACGCGGAGGTCCGCGCCCCGGCCGACATCCACCCGTGCGCGCTGCGACGGCGACCCGCCGTGCGCGACGAGGCTCGCCTTGGAGTCTAACTGCGTCATCGCGCCCTCGACGCGCTGGAGGTCCGCGGTCTGTTGGGAGTCGTCGAGCGCGGCGCCGCCGAGCGCGACCGTGGTGCCGACGACCGCGACGGTCAGTCCCAACAGCAACACGGTGCCGAGCACCTCGCTCTGCGCGCGCTCGGCCGCTGCGCCGCCCGCTCCCCCGTTCATACTCGGCCCTCGCACTCGCGCACGCATAAGCGTGGACTCTCGGCTATCAGTCTCGATAGCCGAGACGGGGGCGTCCGCGGACGCCCCGCGGTCGCGCTCGGTGGCCGCCGCGGAGAGCCGTGGATATATCTCGGCGGCGACCCTTCCTGTATCCGTGACCGAGCGACTCTACCTCGCGGACGACGCGGTGACGACGTTCGAGGCGACAGTCGAGCGCGTCCTCTCGGACCCGGCCCGGATCGTCCTCGACCGGACCCACTTCTACCCGACCGGCGGCGGGCAACCGCACGACACCGGGACGATCCGGGCGACCGACGGCGACGGGGACGCTCCATGGCGCGTCGTCGACACCGAGATGGCGGACACGGTCCACCACGAGGTCGAACCGACCGGAGACGCCGGTAGTTCGGACGAGGCACCCGCGCTCCCGGAGCCGGGAACCGACGTAACCTGCGAGATCGACGCCGACCGCCGCGTGGCGCACTCGCGGTACCACACCGCACAGCACCTGCTGTCGGCGCTGCTGCTCGACGAGTTCGACGCGCAGACGACCGGGAACCAGCTGTACGCCGACCGGGCGCGTCTCGACGCGGCCTACGAGCGGTTCACCGACGACGACCTCGACCGGATCGAGGCGCGGCTCAACGAGCTCGTCGCCGACGCGCGACCGGTGTCGAGCTACACGATGGACCGCGAGACCGCGGAGGCGACGCTCGACACCGACCGGACGCGGATCGACCTCCTCCCCGACTCGATCGAGGAGCTCCGGATCGTCGAGATAGCTGGCGCGGACGAGGGCGACGAGCCGTACGACCGCACCGCCTGCGCGGGGACGCACGTCGCGAACACGTCCGACATCGGCGAGGTCGTCGTCACCGGTCGAGAGACGAAGGGGCCCGAGGAGGAGCGCGTCCGCTTCGCGCTCGCCGAACACGTCGACGTGGAATGACGGGGGAGACGCCGGCGGCCCGGTCGGCGTCCGCCCGCGACTCTTCCCGGCGCTCGCCAACGCCTCCACCCGGCGTCCGTCTGCGATCCCGCCGTTTATATACGATCCGCGGTAGGTTCGGGCATGAAGTTCTGCGACGAGTGCGGATCCATGATGAAATCCGGCGCGGGCGAGGACCACTGGGTGTGCGACTCCTGCGGGTACGAGATCGGGCGCGAGGACGGCGACGACGAGTGGACGACCCAGTCGCAGGTCGAGTCCGAGATCGTCGACGTGAGCGACGCCGAGGACAAGGGGCTCCCGACGACGACCGCGCAGTGTCCCGAGTGCGACAACGATCAGGCGTACTGGTACATGCAGCAGATCCGCGCGGCCGACGAGTCGGAGACCCGGTTCTTCGTCTGTACCGAGTGCGAACACAAGTGGCGCGAAGACGACCACTGACCGGCTCTTCGACCCTCTGACCGCCTCCCGCTGCCCGTCCGTTTTATTCCCGTCCGGAGAGATACGAGTCCATGGAGCCACCGGTCGTCCCCCGCGACCGCCTCGACGGCTGGACGCTCGTCGCGGAGGCGACGGAGCGCCCCTTCGAGGCGGGACCGGTCTCGGTCACCGCGGGCACGGCGCGCTACGAGCGCGAGACCCCGCCGCCGCGGCCGTTCCTCTTCGCGAGTCGACTCCGCGTCTCGCCGGAGACCGGACCGAACCCGGCGCTCACGCGGCTCGTCGAGTCGCGGGCCAGCGAGGGGTTCCGCGACCGCCTCGCCGAGCGGGACATCACCGACCTCGCGCGGCGCGACGAGCGACGCATCGACGTCGACGATCCGGACGCGTCGCGCGCGACGCTCACCGTGTCCCACGGGCGCTGCGAGGTCGACGGCGAACGCGTCTCGGTGGAGGCGCTGCTCGCGGTGTGGGAGGCCGGAGAGTACCTGCTGGCGGGCGGCGCGTACCCGAGCGGTGACGACTTCGAGGCGACCCGACGGGAGGTGTTGTCGCTCGTCCGCGGGGTTCGTCCCCCGGACGACGACGCGGTCGAGCGGTAGGGACCCGTCAGCAGTCGACCGCGCCGGCGCTCGAACCGATCGGCGATCCGTCGTCCTCGTAGTCGGCGTCGCCCACCGACCCGGTGAACATCGGGAACCGTAGCTCGTAGGTGTACAGCACGTCGAACGCCGCGAACGGGTCTCCGTCAGCGATCGCCTGCCGCGCGGTCAGTCGCACGCCCGCGGCGAGCGTCACGATCGGTTCGCCGCCGAGTCGCCCGGCGGTCTCGACGCCGAACTCGTTGCCCGCGGCGGGGTCGGTGAGTACGGAGAGGTGGATCACCGTCTCCATCGTCGCGCTCCCCTCGTCGCCGCCGATCGCGATCGGGTACCCCGTTCCGGCGAAACACCGCGTGATCGGGCCGACCCGACTCCCGCTCGCGTTTGCTTCGGCGCCGACGGTCCCCGGACCGCCCGCGGCCCCCGCGACCGACGCGTGGGCGCCCGCCGCCGCCAAGCGAACGACCGTTTCCGACCCTGCGGCGTGCTCCGACACCGCGGGCTGGCCCGCGGCCGCGCCGGCGCCGACGGTCGCGAGGAGGAGCAGCAACGCGAACGCGAGGGCGCGGACGCGGGTTCCTGCGGGGCGAGTCATCTGTCGACCCTTGGTTCGGCCGGGTTAAATCTCCGCGGTCGGCGGTATCAGTCGAGAGAATCGCCGCCGAGCAGCCCGTCGACGAGCATCTCCGCGGACGCGACGTTCGTCGCCAGCGGTACGTCCTTCACGTCGCAGACCCGCAGCAGCGCCGAGATGTCCGGCTCGTGCGCCTGCGCGGTCAGCGGGTCGCGGAGGAAGACGACCCCGTCGATCTGGTCGCCCGCTATCATCCCGCCGATCTGGAGGTCGCCGCCGAAGGGACCGGAGGCCTGCCGGTTCACGGAGAGGCCCGTGGCCTCCGCGATCCGCTTTCCGGTCGTCCCGGTGGTCACCAGTTCGCACTCGCCGAGGGCGTCGGTGTGCGACTCGACGAACGCGACCATCTCGTCTTTCAGCTCGTCGTGAGCGATGAGCGCGAGGCGCATACAGGGGAGTCGCGGGGGCGTCGCTTAAGCGCTGGCCTCGTCGCCCGAACCGTCCCCGCCGCGGGCCGTCCCCGCCGCTGGCCGTCCGACCCGCGCCGGAACGACCGAGCGTCACCGGCTACGCGCCGGCGACCGCCGGGACCGGCGCTCCGTCCGCGAGCGTCGTCCCCGACCACACCGGGACGAACTGCGGCATCGCGCCCGCGATCGTCACGCACACCCACGCGATCAACAGCAGGTGGACGAGACCGCCGAGTCCCGGCGCCGCGTCGATGTCGCCCGGAACTACTCACATACGCGGGAGGCGGAGCGCGTCCGCCCTCCGGCTGTCCCCGAATACGCTCGCGCCCCTCGCCGCGCGCCTACTTGAACCGGAACGTCTCCAGGTTCTTCGGCGCGAACGTCCGCATGTTGTAGTCGTGGTACAGCGACGAGGAGAGGTCCTGGACGGAACTCTCGTCGCCGTGGACGCACAGCACCTTCTCCGGGCGGGGGTTCATCGTCTTCACGAAGTTCTCTAACCCCTGCCGGTCGGCGTGGCCGGAGAAGCCGTCGACGACCTCGGTGCCCATCTCCAGCGTGAGCGTGTCGCCGCGGCTCCCGCCGCCCCAGCCGTCGACCGGGATCTCGTCCCAGCCGTTCTGGATCCGGCGCCCGAGCGTTCCCTGCGCCTGGTAGCCGACGAAGACGAGGTTCGAGTCCGGGTCGGGGCCGATGTGGCGGAGCCACGACATGATGGGCCCGCCCTCGATCATCCCCGAGGTAGAGATGACGATACACTCGTCTCCGTCGGCGACCTCCTGCCGCTCCTCCTCACCGGCGTCGATGTGGTTGAACTGGTCGGCGAGGAACGGGTTCTCGTCCTCGTGGAAGATGCGGTCTCGGAGGTCGTCGCGGAGGTACTCGGGGTATGTGGTGTGGATCGCGGTCGCCTCCCAGATCATCCCGTCGAGGTGGACGGGCATCTCGGGGATCTCACCCTCGCGCATCGCCTCCTCTAAGACGAGCATGATCTCCTGTGAGCGCCCGACCGCGAAGGCGGGGATGACGACCTTCCCGCCCTGCTCGTACGTCTCGTTGATGACCTCCTTGAGCGCCTCCTCGGAGTCCTCCTGGTCGGTCTGGTAGTCGTTGCGGCCGCCGTAGGTGGACTCAAGCACGAGCGTCTCCACGCGTGGGAAATCGTTGACCGCGCCGTTGAACAGGCGGGTATCCTCGTAGTGGATGTCGCCCGAGAACGCGACGTTGTAGAGGCCGTCGCCGATGTGGAAGTGGGTGACCGCGCTGCCGAGGATGTGGCCCGCGTTGTGGAACGTGAGCTTCACGTCCGGGGCGACATCCGTCACGTCGCCGTACTCCAGCGGGATGGTGTGTTTGATCGCGTCGCGGACCTGTGCGGACTCGTACGGCGGCGTCCGCCCGTCCTTCGCGGCGACGTCGAGGTAATCGAGCGTGAGCAGCCCCATCAGGTCGCGGGTCGGCTCCGTCGTGTAGATGGGGCCGTCGTAGCCGTACTTGAACAGGAGCGGGACCAGCGCGGAGTGGTCGAGGTGGGCGTGGGTCAGGATGACCGCGTCGAGGGTCGCCGCGCCCGCGCCGAGCGCTTCGGGCACTTGGAGGTACGGCACCTCGCCCTCCGCGCCGGGCTTGTCGCCGCAGTCGATGAGGATCCGGGTCTCGGGCGTCGAGAGGATGAATGCCGCCCGGCCGACCTCGCGGCAGCAGCCGAGCGTCGTGATCCGGACCCACTCGTCGTCGGACATCTCCTCGCGGTGGATCTGCCGGCCGACCCGTTCGAGGATGTCGCGGCGCTCCTCGCGCTCGTTCTTCAGGAAGCCGCGGACGTTCGAGACGGTCGAGGACTCTATCGGCGGCGTCCGAACGACCTCTGGGGTCCACCCGACCTCCTGGGTGATCTCGCGGAGCGTCGAGCCCCGGCGGCCGATCACCATGCCGGGCTTCTCGGCCTCGATGACGACCTCGCCGGTGTCCTCGTGGAAGTCGAGGTCTGTCACGCCGGCCTCTTCCGGGATCACGTCCCGGACCTCGTCTTCTGCCCGCGCCGGCGGCGAGAGGGCGCTCGGGTCCGGGCGGACCGTGATCCGCTTTCGGAGCTTCGAGGCCAGCCGTCGGATCAGGTCGCCGTCGCCGGCGAACCGCTTGGGGTCGCGCGTGTACACGACCAGCTCCGGTCCCTCGTATTTCACGTCGGTGACCGTGATGTCGTTCGGAATCTCCTGTTCGATCTCTGATTTCAACGTATCGAGTTGCTTGTCGACTTGACTCATATCTCACTGCGGGTCGTCGGGGCCGCCGTCGTCGAATCGCGCCGCGGGTCGCGCCGCGACACGCCGCCGATCGGTCGACCGTGACGGGTAGGCATAGTGGAAGTACTGTCCGTAGTGTTCCGTGCGGGAACAGCCAGCGAAAACCCGCTTGTCTCAGGCTACTGCCCCGCCGTTATAAAAGCCTTCGCAAAGGGCAAGCCCCGGGCGGCCGAACGCCGCCCATGCGCGTCACGCCGCAGACGGTCCGCGACGAACACGCCTGGGTCCGCGACCGCGCCGACGTCGTCGTCCCGGTCCTCAACGACACCCGCGACCGCCTCGGTCGACGGTTCGAGACGACGGTGGACGAGGTGGCGCCAGACGCCTACCGCCGCGAGGTCGACGCCGTCTTCGCCGACGGCGAGGTCGCGGTCAACGTCGCGGCCTGCGTCGGGCTCCTCCGCGACCTCGACGTGGCGGGCGACTACCCGGGCTTCGTCGTCGACGAGGTCCTCGGGCGCGAGCTGGCGGCGACGATCGCCGGCGGCCGTCCCCTCTCGCTGCTCGCGCAGGCGACGTTCCACGTCGCGGACACGCACGTGGACCGCGACGCGGCGGCCGAGGCGGACGGGGCCGGCGCCGGAACGGCCGGCGCCGACGACCTCGACGCCGCGCTCGCGGCGGGGTTCCAGACGCGGCTCCCCGGCTGGAACTGGCGGGAGGGGGAGAGCCCGTTCGCGGTCGACGCGGACGGGTGACCCGCCGCCGCCGCTCGACCGGAGCGCGCCCGCGCTACGAGGTGAAGCTCCGAATGAACCCGTAGGCCTTGTCGATCAGGGCGTCGGGGAGGAACCGCGCGAGGACGCCGACGCTCGCGACGGTGCCCGGCTGGACCCGCGCGGGCGGCTGCGTCGCGCTCGCGGCGTCGTAGATGGCGTTCGCGACGAGTTCCGGCTCGACCGAGCCGGGGCCGTCGCCGCCGATCAGCTGCGCGTCCTCGAACATCGCGTAGAACTCGTCGTACGCCTCGGTCCGCTCGATCCCCTCGCGCTCCTCGGGGTCGGCTTCCGACTCCGCGCGCTTCGAGAAGTTCGTCCGCACGGGCCCCGGCTCGACGACGACCACGTCGATGCCGAGGTCGTCGACCTCGTTGCGGAGCGCGTCCGACATCGCCTCCAGGGCGAACTTCGACCCGCTGTACACGCCGCCGCCGGGGATCGACACCCGCCCCGCGACGGAGGAGACGTTGACGATGGTCCCGTCGCGCTCGCGGCGCATCGACGGGAGGACCGCCCGGATCAGTCGGTGCGGCCCGTACACGTTCACGTCGAACTGCTCGTGGACCCGCTCCGTGGTCACGTCCTCGACCGGGCCGAACTGGCCGTAGCCGGCGTTGTTGATCAGGGCGTCGATCGCGCCCTCCTCGTCTAAGATCCGCTCGACCACGCGGTCGATGTCGTCCTGATCGGTGACGTCGAGCGTGGCGAGCTCGCAGCCCGCCTCGCCGAGCGCTTCGATGTCCGCCGGGTTCCGCGCGGTGGCGTACACGGTCCATCCCTCGTCGAGGAACGCGTGCGCCGCGGCGCGACCGATGCCCGAGGAACAGCCGGTGATGAGTGCCGTCTTCTGCACGCGTTTCCGGTCTGTCTCCGACGCAATAACTCTCCCGACGCGGGCGCGGCCGACCCGCCGCGTCCCGGTCGGCTACAGCTCCTCGGTCCGGATCCCCATCGCCTTCGACGCCGGCGCGGTCCGCTCGAACCCCCACCGCTCGTAGAATCCGTCGACGTCCGCGAAGCGGTTGACGTACGCGCCGTCGGGGGCGTTCGCGCGGAGCCACGCGACGAGCGCGCCGACCATCGCCGTCCCGATCCCCCGGCCCTGATGCGGCGGCGCGACCGCCGTGTCCGAGAGGTGGAACACCGACCCGCCGTCGCCGACGAGCCGCGCCATTCCGACCGTCGACCCGGACGCCGTCTCGACGACGTGGACGCCGAACGTCGTGTTCGGGAGCCCGCGCTCGACGGCCTCCCGGGACCGGTCTGTCATGCCCGCCTCCCGCCGGAGCCGGCGGAACGCCTCGACGGAGGGGGTCGTCTCGCGGAGCTCGTACCCGTCCGAAAGCGGTGACTCGCCGAGTCCCCGGTCGGCGTCGGCAACATCGACCGCGTCGTCGCTCATGTGTCGGCGTTCGCGGCCGCAAAAGTAGTCGCTTCGGTGCCGCGCTGGCCCGCGCTACTCCTCGTCGTCGGCCTCGTCTTCGTCGGTCGCGAGCAGGTCGCGCTCGTCGAGGATCGACTCGATCTCGTCGACCGGCCGCTCGGCGTACTCGGGGTCGTCGACGGTGATCGTCGCGACGCCGACGCCGTCCGGGGACAGCTCGCCGTCGTTCGACTGCGCGAGGGTGTCGAGCGCGAGCCCGACCGCCTCGTCCGTCGAGATGCCCTCCTCGTACTCCGTCTCCAGGTAGTCGCGGAGGTCGCTGCGGTCGGAGCCGATCGAGAGCGCCTGCCACTCGTACGGCGTGCCCGACGGGTCCGTCTCGAACAGGCGCGGCTCGCCGTTCTCGATGCCGCCGACGATGAGCGCGACGCCGAACGGGCGCGCGCCGCCGACCTGCGTGTACTGCTGGATGTGGTCGGTGATGTTCTTCGTCAGCGTCTCGATGCCGACGGGCTCGCCGTAGCGGAGGCGGTTCACCTGCGCCTGCCGGCGAGCGAAGTCGATGAGCTGGCGCGCGTCGGCGACGTGGCCCGCGCTCGCGACGCCGACGTGGTCGTCGGCCTTGTGGAGCTTCTCGATGCTCTCCGGCTCCATCAGCGGGGAGCGGGCGCGCTTGTCGGCCGCGAGGACGACGCCGTCCTCGGCGCGGATCCCGACGCTCGCCGTCCCTCGTTTCACCGCCTCCCGGGCGTACTCGACCTGGTAGAGTCGGCCGTCCGGAGAGAAGATTGTGATGCCGCGGTCGTACGCCTGCTGTTGGGATTGGCCCTGCATGATATCACTCGGTGTCGAACGTCGTCGCGCCGACGCGGTCCGACTCGGTCTCCACGTCGCACGCGTCTCCGCGCACGACCGCGGGCCGCTCGGACCCCTCGAACGCGACGTCTCGCTGTGTCGAACTGGCGGTCGCGCGACCCATATATCTTTCCTCACAGGCACGTACCGTCCCCGAAATCCCCCGCACGCGGATTCCGACCGGCTCGCCGTCGACCTCGCTCACGCAGGCCACCGCCGCGCGCGCCTCGTCGACGTGGCCGTGTCTGACCCGGACGACCGCCTCCCCGGTCCCGTCGGCGTGCGCGAACGACAGCAGCGTGAGGTCCGCGTCGGCGCTGCCGGCGTCCCCGAGGAGGTTGCCGGCGCTGTACCACAGCGCGCGCTGGAACGCGCGCCGCCCGACCTCGGCGTCGGGCCACGTCTCGATCCCGACGGCGAGGTACCGCCACCGCGGCCGGAGGTGTTTGGGGAGGTGCTTCACGGCGAGATCACGCCGGGAGTTCGCGGACGCGCTCCGCGACGATCACCGCGACCTGGTCGTGAATGCGCTCGACGACCGTCACCGCGAACCCCTCGTCGGTGAACGCCTCGACCAGCGTGCCGACCGTCGCGGGGTCGTCGACCTCGGGGCTGTAGAACGGAGCCTCGGGGTCCGGCTCCTCGAAGAAGGCGACGTCGCCGAGGACGATCCGCCGAGCGCCCGTCTCGCTCATCACGCGGATCGCCTCGCGCTTCTCGTCGTCCGCGAGGTGGTGGAGCGCGAAGTTCGAGGTGACCACGTCGACCGGTCGGTCGGCGTCGATCCCGGGGTCGCGGAACTCGCCGTACGCGAACTCGACGGTTTCGAGGCCGCGGTCGGCCGCCTTCCGCCGCCCCTCGTCCATCATCCCCTCGCTGATGTCGCGGGCGAGGACGCGCTCGGCGTCCTCGGCGAGCGCCAGCGCGATGGCCCCGGTCCCGGCTCCCAGATCGAGGACCACGTCGTCCGCCCCCGGCGACGCGTGGTCGATCACGAGGCTCGCGCAGGCCTGGTACTCGTCGCTCTTCGAGTCGTCGTACGACGCGGCCTTCTCGGAGAACCGTTCGGCGTGTTCAGCGACCGTCTTCTTCATACCTGCCACGTCGGACCCCCGGCTCTATGAAGCCCTCGGAGCGCCGCTCCCGGTTACGCTCGACGAGGTCGCCCCACGCCCGGAGCCCCGCGCGGACGGCCTCGGCCTCGAAGCCGATCGCCTCGCCGACCGCGACCAACTCGCGGGGCGCGCGGAGTCCGAGGTGCGACCGCGCGTTCGCGCTCACGACGTACGGCGCGTCGTAGTGGGCGACGATCTCCCGGAGCTTCCGGAGGTCGGCGAGCGCCCGAACCCGCTTCCCGCCGGTCTCGCGGAGCGCGGGGCCGAAGTCGAACTCGACCCGGACGCCGTTGTCCCGTGCCGCCTTCGCGAGGACGTGGTTGAAGTCGCCGCCGCCCGCCATCGGCCGGACGAGGACGTCGACGCGGGCCTGCTCGACCGCGAACCGGTTCAGCGCGTCGTCGCCGCCGACCACGCAGACCACGGTTCGGTCGGACCGGTAGTTTCCGACCGCG
The DNA here is from genome assembly GCF_005435235.1 of Halorubrum sp. GN12_10-3_MGM. Lineage (NCBI taxonomy): Archaea > Methanobacteriati > Methanobacteriota > Halobacteria > Halobacteriales > Haloferacaceae > Halorubrum > Halorubrum sp. GN12_10-3_MGM. The sequence continues at coordinate 3,972 of NZ_SGUB01000013.1, read as the reverse complement.
CCCGAGGCGCTCGTCGGATCGTCGGCGTCGATCTCGACCGCGTCGACGACGTCGATCCCGTACTCCTCGCGGAGCGCCTCCGGGCCGCGAGCCGGGCTCTCGCCGCGGTCCGCAGCGCTCGGACCGCCGTCCCCGGCCGCCGTCAGCGCGTCGCGCGTCCGCACCACGATCCCGTCGTACCCGTGCCGGGCCGCGGTGGCGGCGTGGCGCGCGACGGTTGCCTCCCCGTCGGGATAGGCGTGAACGGCCTCGTACATGCCCCGCCCTTTCGCGGCCGAGCGTATCGGCGTTGCGCTTTCGGCACCGCGACGCCGGCCGCGTCCTGTCTCCTCGCCGCGTTCGCTTCCCTCCCATCGCCGACGCGACCGCGCCCCGCGTCGTCAGGCGTCTCCGACGGACTCTTCGTCCTTCTTCCAGTCACGCCTGGCGTCCTCGCCGGTAAACCACGTCGCGATCCCGTCCGGGTCGTCCTCCTGGAAGGCGCGCCGCCGGCTCCATTCGACGGTCGCCTTCCCGAGCGCGATCGGGAGGAGGTACGGAACGAGGAGGACCGCGTCGGCGACGCCGTCGAGCAGCCCGGGAGCCAGTACCACATCGATCACGGCGATTCCGAATGTCACCGAAACGACCGTCAGTATCGCGACGACGAAGTAGAAGAAGACGACGCGCTGGGCGGCCTCGACCACCATGTACGGCGACTGGTCCTCGTAGGCGCGCTCGGCGAAGAACTCCCGACGCACCTCCCCGACCTGCGCGCCGCAGACGCCGAGCGTCGCCACTCCGACCGTGGGCGTGAGGTACGAGAGCGCCTCCCAGCCGACCGCCAAGAGCGGAAACATCATGAACGCGAACACCCCGAGCGACCGGCGGACGACGCGGAAGTTCCGCCGGTAGATCGGCGGGAGCCACGAGACGAGGTGAACCGGCTCCGCGTCGGTCTCCCACACCTCGTCTCGCTCGGCGTCCTCGTCGTAGCCGGTGATGTAGAACGAGCGGTCTTCGAGCCGGATCGGTCGCTCGGCGAACATCGCGGCGGCGGCGTGGGCGATCACGAGGGCGGCGACCTCTATCCAATACACCGCGAGCAGTTCGCCGACGCGCCAGCCGAACCCGACGACGCCGGCGAGCGGGAGGAGGTTCGTCGCGACCACGAGGGCGAGGGCCGATCGGCCCCCTGCGGGAGGGCGGGACTTCATCAGTCCAGTGTAACGGGTCGCGAGCGCAAAAATACCCGACCGCTTTTGTCCGCCCGACGGAACGCTCTGACATGCCCGCCGATCTTGAGGAGAAGACGGACCGCTACGAGCGGATGCTCGCGGACGCGCTGGCCGTCGCGGAGCCGCGCCCGCCGGCGGACACGCCGCTGGGCGAGGCCGCGGCGGACGTGACCGAGATGGCGGAGTCGTACCTCGACGACGGCCGCCACTTCCGCGACGACGGCGACCCGGTGAACGCGCTCGCCTCCTACTCGTACGGCTACGGCTGGCTCGACGCCGGGGTCCGGCTCGGGCTGTTCGCGGTGCCCGACGACACGGAGCTGTTCACGACCTGAGCGCCGGCCCGCTCCGGGGCCCGCGCTCGCCGCGCCCGACGTGAGGGACGCGCTTATGCGGCGACGGCCGTCACTGAGTCCATGGACGAACTCGCGGACCTCACCGAGCGGCTCGTCTCGATCCCATCGCACGAGGACGAGACGGCAGCGGGCGACGCGATCGAGGAGTGGCTGCGCGCGGAGACGGACGCGACCGTCGAGCGCGACGACGCCGGCAACGTGCTCGCGTTCAGGGGCGCGACCGACGACCCCGATGCCGACTCGCTCGCGCTCGTCGGCCACCACGACGTCGTCCCGCCCGCGCCCGAACAGACGGCCGGCGAGGGGACGGAGGGCGAGTACGTCGTCGATCGGCGCGACGGTCGGATCTACGGCCGCGGCACGGCCGACATGAAGGGGTCGGTCGCGGCCGCGATGCTCGCGTTCCGGAACGCGACGCCGCCGGAGGGCAGGGAGCTGATCTTCGCCTCCTTCGTCGGCGAGGAGGTCGGCGGCGACGGGGCTCGCCACGCGATCGACGCGGGGTTCGCCCCGGAACGCGCGGTCGTCGCCGAGGGGTCGACGAACTACTCGAAGCCGGGCGTGACGGACGTCGCCGTCGCCCACCGCGGCCGCCGCGGGTCGCGGCTCGTCGCGCACGGGGAGGCGGCCCACGCCTCGGAGCCGGAGGCGGGCGAGAACGCGATCTACCGCGCCTGCGACGCGATCGACGCGGTCCGCGGGCTCGACGCCCCGGAGGCGACGGTCCTCGGGAACGACGTGTCGGGGTCGCTGGCGGTCACGATCGTCGACGGCGGCGAGACGTGGAACGTGATCCCGGAGCGCTGCGAGGCGACCGTCGACGAGCGTACCGTTCCGGGCGACCGAGCCGATCTGGCTGGCGTCGCCGACGCGACGGCCGGGGTCGAGCTCGTCGTCGATCAGGACCTCCCGCCGATGGCCTGCGGCGACGCGGCGTTCGCGGACGCCGCCCTCGACGTCGCCCGCGCAGTCCACGATGAGTCGGGCTTCGACGCGCCCGAACACGTCACCAAGCCGCACGCGACCGACGCCGGCTGGCTCGCGGGGGCGGGGACCGACTGTCTCGTCTGCGGGGCCTCCGAGCCGGGCGAGGCACACACCGACACTGAGAGCGCGAGCCTGGAAGCCCTCGACCGCTGTCGTCGGATCTACATGGGGGTCGCCGAACGGGAACTGTAGTGGCCGCGAGGGGGAGGCCCCGGACGGAGCGGGGACTCACGGGCGCCTCGCGCGACCCGTATGGAAGGGGTTTTATGCGCCCCGCGGAAAGTGTGCGCCACTATGGGAGACAAGTCGAAGGCTCAAAAGAAGCGTCTGGCGAAGGCGGAGCGCCAGAACACCCGCGTCCCCGCGTGGGTCATGATGAAGACGGACATGAACGTGACGCGAAACCCCAAGCGGCGCAACTGGCGCCGGAACGACCTGGACGAGTAAATGTCGACGAACGACTTCGAGGAGCGCGTCGTCACCGTCCCGCTCCGCGACGCCAAGGAGAAGCCCGTCCAGCAGCGCGCCGACTACGCGATGAAGATCACGCGGCAGCACCTCGCGAAGCACTTCTCCGTCGACGAGGGCGACGTGATCATCGACGGCTCCGTCAACGAGGCCGTCTGGGCGAACGGGCGCCAGAACCCGCCCAGCACGGTGCGGGTCCGCGCGGCTCGGTTCGTCGAGGACGGCGAACCGGTCGTCGAGGCCGAGCACGCCGAGTAACGTGTTACGGGCGACCTTCACCGGCTCGTCGTACGTGGGCGTGTTCGCCCGCGCCGTCGACGACCTCCTGTTGATCCGACCGGACGTCGACGAGGCGCTCGCCGAGGACCTCGGGGCGGAACTCGGCGCGGAGCCGCTGCTGACGACGGTCGGGAGGTCCAACACGGTCGGATCCCTCGCGACGGGCAACGAGAACGGGATCCTCGTCTCCTCGCGCGCGACCGAGCGCGAGAAGGAGCGGATCGCGGACGCCGCCGGCGTCCCGGTGCGCGAACTCCCGGGCGAGATCAACGCCGCCGGGAACGTCGTCCTCGCGAACGACTACGGCGCGTACGTCCACCCGGACCTCTCGCGCGAATCGATCCGGACGATCAAAGACGCGCTCGACGTTCCCGTGACCCGGGGCGATCTCGGGGACGTCCGGACGGTCGGAACCGCGGCGGTCGCCAACGACACGGGCGTGCTGTGTCATCCACAGTCGACGGAGTCGGAGCTTCAAGCGGTCGAGGAGGCGCTCGACGTCCGCGCCGACCTCGGCACCATCAACTACGGCGCGCCGCTCGTCGGCTCCGGCCTCCTCGCCACCGACGAGGGGTACGTCGTCGGTGACGACACGACCGGACCGGAGCTCGGCCGCATCGAGGAGACGCTCGGCTTCATCGACTGAACCGCGCTCCGCCTTCTCC